>JAFYGL010000130.1 GCA_017543165.1 Victivallales bacterium
AACCGTGAACGGCACTATGCCGCAAGTCGGATCCCGTACCCAGGAATATTCAACCAAACTTTGTGCGCGCAACGCAAGGAAGGAAAAATGGACCTGAAAAAAATCTTAAAAAGGACGCTGACAATCTCCACGTTCTGCCTGCTGGCAACGTCATTCGCCCAGGAAGCAGAACAAGTGACAAAACAAGAGGACGCAAAACAACAAGCTGCAAAACAAGAGGAAAAGGCGCCACAGGAACTGCCGCCATTGACCATTACAGGCGTCAGAACCAACGCAAAGGTCGGCACACTGGGGCAATCCGTCACCATCATTGAACGGGAGCAAATAGAAAAATCCGAACTCACTTTCCTCACTGACCTGCTTCAGGAGCAGGCTGGAATGAACTTCTATTCATTTGGTCCAAGGGCAAACAGCAGCACGCTCTCATTGCGCGGAATGCCAGCATATCATACAAAACTGCTGATTGATGGAGTGCCATACATGGACAACTCACTCACGGCGGGGCTGTCACCCATGTTCGATTCAATTCCACTGAATCTGGTGGAGCGCATTGAAATCGTAAAGGGAGCAGTTTCCCTGCAGGGCAGCGCGGCAATGGGCGGCATCGTCAACGTAATCACCCGAAAGCCGCCAGAAGACGAAAAACTGCATGGCGAAATCAATGTGGAGGCAGGCAGCCACGCCCGCTTCGACACCAGCGCAATATTCTACGGGCGCAAGTCCATATTCGACTACAAGTTCGGCATTGCACGCCAGCGTGAACGCGGCATTTCAGCCATACGCAAGGCAAACGCTGCGTCATGGCAAATGAACTTTGATGACGACCATTTCC
Organism: Victivallales bacterium; assembly: GCA_017543165.1. The sequence goes on from JAFYGL010000130.1 coordinate 833, forward strand.
GCTCAATGAACTATTTTGCCGACTTGGGCATACAGCTCAGCGAACAGTGGCGCATTGAACTGGGCGGCTCCTTCACTGACACGGATGAAGAGTACGATGGCGGCTGGGCTCCAACACCCGATGACGACGACATCTGGATACGCAAGAACATGGGACATGCAAAAATCGAAGGCAAGGGGCTGTTTGACGGCGCGCTTGACCTGTCCCTCTCCTACGGGCAGACACGCGCAGACCGCCAGTACGTGAATATTGCCTCTGGCGAATACCGCTATATTGGCGACCTTTCCCTGGTAAACGCCCAGGCCATCTACCATATCAACGAGCAGAACACGCTTACCTTGGGCATTGACTACCAGGCAGAGCAGATCCGCGGCTATGTTTACAATCCAGGCAAGCAAAAAGGCTGGGACGAGCGCTACCGCAGCACTGGCTACTACATCGGCTATCAGATGGAGCCTGTTGAAAACTTGTTCCTCAATGCAAACCTCCGCTACAACCACCACTCGGACTTCGACCACGAATGGACTGGCGATGTGTCGGCCAGATACCTGCTGGCAGCCACAGGCACCACATTCCGCGCCTCCTACGGCAAGGGCTACCGCGCCCCCAATCCATACGAGCTGATGCCCAACAGGCATCCTATCGCATGGTACGCATGGAGGGGAAACCCCGAACTGAAGCCTGAAAAGGCACGCACCTGGGATGTGGGCATTGAGCAGGAAATCATCAAGGAGAAACTAGGTGCGGATATCACCTACTTCCAGAACAATGTGGAAGACTACATCGACGCATGGGGTGGCTTCGACGCCAATACATTCACCTCATATCCAGTGAACGTGGACAGGATGAAGATACGCGGCATCGAGGCTGGCATCACAGCAAAGCCAATTGAGAACGTGGCATTGCGCGGCACATACACCTACCAGCGTTCAAGAAACCTGGCAACTGGAGAGCATTTCCGCAGGTTGATTCCAGCCCACAAGTTCAACCTGGACGCCACATGGACCCCAATCAAGCAGCTTGACCTGAATGTGGGCGGCACTCTTGTGGGGCCACGCCAGAATGGCGAT
>JAFYGL010000131.1 GCA_017543165.1 Victivallales bacterium
CAGCCTTTTTGATGGCGCGGAGGGTGGCGGCTTGTGGGAGACTGCGGTAGAAGTCGTCCAGTGGGTAGCAGCCAGAGACCATGCCGTTGCGTGGGGCGCTGGTGCAATCGCCGAATGTGCGGCAGATGCGGTTTTTCTGGAGTGGGCGTGCGGAGAGTACGTCGTCGCAGATATCTGGGTATGACAGCACCATGCGTCCTATGCCAACGAAGTCGGTTTCGTTGTGCGCCACGGCGTATTCCGCTGCGTTGGGCAGATATTCCTGGAGGCAGGTATATCCAGAGCCCACCACCAGAAGGCCCGGGCAGCGTTTGCGCAGTTCCCTGACCGCTTTCAAGTGCCGTGACACATTGTAGAGTGGGTGTTCAGGCATCAGATAGCCGTCCGACACAGGATAGTACGCAGGGCGTTGCATGTGAACATTGTAGTATGGACTGCCGATAGTGGCGCACACCAGTTCCACGCCGTATTCCTGCATCATTTTCACGAAGCGCACTGGCTCCGTGAGTTCTGGATCCATATCCATGCCAGTGCCGTCTCCGCCGAAGGCGTATTTATACGGACCATTCCACTGCATGGGATGCCCCACGCCATCCTCGCCCTTGATGAAAGGCATGATATCGAAGATGCTGAATCGCGCGGCTATAGGCATGTCAGGGGCCTTGCTGCGGATTGCCTCCACAGTTTCCCTGAAGAAGCGTGTCCGATTTTCAAAGGAGCCGCCGTATTTGCCTGGCCTGTCGAATGCGGTGAGGAATTCGTAGCCAAGGTAGCCATGTGCCTGCTTCACATCCACAAAGTCAAATCCCGCATCCTGTGCAATTACTGCGGCCTCCGTGAATTTTGCCACGATTTGGGGTATTTCCTCATCGCTGACCACATTCGCCTGCGAATTGTGGAATTTAATATCCAACAGTGGGTGTGCGTATGCCGTGACAGATTCCAGCTTGTCTGCCACATTCGGATGCGAATAGCGTCCAGAATGAGTAAGTTGCAGACCAATCATCAGGTCATCGTCCCTGCCGTATTTCTCCTTGTGCGCGGCACGCATTTCGGCATTGATGCGCTTGAGAGCATCGGCGGTATGCGGTGCCACCAGTAATTGCTGAGGATTGCTGCGGCCAGAGTGCATGACTGCCGCCGCCTCGGTGCCGCAGATCAATTTCGCGCCACTGGTGGCGAAGCGCAGCCAGCGGCGGCGCGTGTAGTCGCTGGGCGTGCCATCGTCCTGGCAATCCCATCCCTCCATGGGCAGGATTGCCCAGCGGTTGCCGATGGTGCGGCCATAGCATTTGGCAGGCTGCGCAAGAGCCGCCCTGCCCTCGCCTGGAATCTCTTCCGCCAGACCTATGTTAATGTTCTCCGACTGAAGATACGCGGCAAAGTCCTTCACCGTCTTGAATTCCGTAACCTTTCTGAATGCCTGAGCCATTTGCCTAAATACCTCTTTTGTAGATAGCCTTGTTTCTGAAGTCAGCCCACACCCTTTCGAACCAGCCGTCTGTTTCGGGAATTGGCCGTGCCTGCTCCCAGGCGATGCCTGGCCCTTCGCCTGCTACATATTTACATTGCATAACGCAATCTCTGTATGCAATATTTTCTGACATAATCTGCCATTCATCGCCCAGTTTTGGAGAGATGCCCTTGCCAGAAGCCGACAGCACGATGGAGCCGCCTCTGGAACCCACCGCTTTGCATTGTTCCAGTATGCTTGCCAGATAGCACACATGCGCGATGCATAACTGCCTTGTGCGGAGCAATTCCGCGCAATCACGGGATGCGAGTCCATTCAAGCCGCATTTGTCCAATGCAGCCAGTTGGGCCATACCATCGTCCAAAGCCTGCGCCACTTCTTTTTCGCTGCGTATGAATGCGCCTGCCTTGCTCATGCGGCGCTGCAATGCGGCTCTTTCCGTTCGCCAGTCAAGAGTGGCTTTCACGGCATGCTTTGCAATCAACTTCTCCAGTTCTGAGAACGCCAGTTTTTCAAAGTCCACATCGTCAATGGCATGCTTGTCCTGGCTGTTTGCGATGTACTCGCTGGCGCGCAGCGCACCCACCTGCCCCGCGTTCAATGCAGTTCCGCCTGGACGCGTGACGCCGTGGCTGCCATTGACCTCCCCTATCGGGAAAAGATGCCTGATGTTAACTGACTGCCACCATACATCGCCTTCAAGACCGCCGTTGTTATGCTGTGCGCAGACGGCGATTTCCAGCGGCTCCTTGCTTAAATCAATGCTGTTCTTTCTGTACAGTTCTATGGCGGGGGAGTTCATTGCGGCCAGCCGTTCCAGTGGCGTGCCCTGGGTGGCATTGGAGCGCTCAAGATACTCCCTTGCCTCGGCTGACAACTCCCACAGCCGCAAGTCCTCAGGCTCCTTGCGATAATCCAGCCACACGCGGCGTCCCTTCTGCACGGTTTCAATATAGGTGAAAATGTCAATCAGCGACGAGCCAGGCACATTTCCAGCGGAGAATGGCCATTGGTATCCCTTGCGGAAAATCGCGTTGTACATGTCGGCAACGCTGTCAAAATAATCCCGCAGAAACTCGCGCGGCTCATTGCCGTCAGCATCTGTGGAGACAAAGCGCGGCAAGGTCTGCATATAGCTGCCAGACACATTCCAGCGGAACTTGATGGAGGCCAGCCCGAACTGTGATTCAGCCAGGTTGCAGGCGCATGCTCCCGCCTCCAGCGCCAGGCCGATTGCTCCAGTATGCACCTTTGGATACACGCTGGTCTCATAAAGCCCGCCAGGGCCGCCCACGGCAAACACCGTATTCTGCGCCTGGACTGTCTCCAGCTCGCCAGTGTCCAGATTCATGAAAATCGCGCCCACGGCATTGCCCTCGTGCACCAGCAATTTCACGGCCATGCGCTGCTGAAAAACTGGGATGTTCCTGCGTTGCACCTCGGCAATCAATGCGCGGCACATGTCGCGGGACGTATAGGGACCGCAGCTTGTTGCCCTGCGCTTGGGGTCATGGTCGGTCTTGTAACCAATATGCTGGCCGTATTCATCGTGGGGGAAAGGCACTCCCAGCAGCACCAGGTTATGGAATGCGAGAGGCGAAAGCGCAGCCTCTATGTATGCAATGTCGCCGTGGCATGAGCCGCCCGCCGCCATGTCCCGTGCCATTAGGGCTGGCGCATCTGGCTCTTTGCCGTACATGCCCAGTTTGTAGTAGGTCTGCTTGTCGCTGCCAGTGTTTATGGAAGTGCCCATTTTCAGGCCTTCCGTGAAGACTGCAATATTCTCCACGCCCTGGCGGCTCAGGTTCAATGCAGCGGCAAGGCCAGCGGCACCGCTTCCGATTACTAGAGTATCCACGCGCATGACTACAGTTTTGCAACGGTCATGCCGCCATCTACGTTAATTACCTGTCCAGTTGAATACAGCAAGGCGCCGCTGACCAGCATTGCCACGCAGCGCCCCACATCATCGGGTTCGCCCCAGCGCGGCTGCAATGTCAGCCCCTGGGCAATAAGCTTGTCATATTTTTCAGTGACGCATGAAGTCATGTCGCTGTGTATGACACCAGGTCTGACCTCATACACGCAAATGCCCGCCTCTGCCAAACGCACCGCCCACAGTTTGGTTGCCATCGCCACGCCTGCCTTGGACATGCAGTATTCGCCCCTGCTTATGCTCGCCACATCCGCCGATATGGAGCCAGTGTTGATGATGCAGTGGAACTTGCCGTTTTTGTTGGCAAGAATGCGTTTTGCCGCGGCCTGCGTCAGAAAAAACGGCCCCTTCAGGTTGATGCCCATCACGCGGTCAAAACTCTCCTCGCTCATGTCCAGCACATCCGCCCTCACATTGGGCGCCACGCCCGCATTGTTGCAAAGCACATCCAGTTCGCCAAAGTCCGCCTGGAAGCTGTCCAGCAACTTTTCGCGGTCCTCTGCCTTGGAGACATCGCACTGGTAATATGCGAACTTGCCTGGAAAGTGGGTCTTCAATTCATCCAGAAATGCAGCATTTGCGGAGGCATCCGCCCTGCCGCAGAAGGCCACATTATGCCCCGCTTCCGCCAAGGCACGCACAATGCCAGCGCCGATTCCGCGCCCGCCACCTGTAACAAGTATGTTCTTTGTCTCCATTGTCATTTCTCCTTCTATGGGAAAAGGAAGCCATCAGGCAGCGACACATCGCCCGCATTCCATGGCATGCGGCTTTCATATTCGTCGAATGCCGTGCTTATCTTGTCCGCCACCACTGTTTCACCCATTGGCTTCAGCGGCGGCACGTGGCCTTTGCTGTCCAGCAGATTCAAGCGCACTGGCCCTGGTATCACGAATGGCGCAATTGAAGCACGCTGCTCGATGCCGCGCCTGACTCCTTCGTAGATGAGTTCCTGCGCACGCTTGGGAATCAAGGAGCATGCCTGGTATGCGCTCAACGCCTCTTTGACTTCCACAGTGACTATGCCAGGTATCTTCTGCCTCGCCTCGGCGCAGATTTTGTCATCGCCAGAGACCAGCACAGCAGGCACGCCCATTTCGCCAGCCAGTGCACATGCCATGGTGCACTCGGAGAGGTACATCTCTCCGTCATTCACCTCCCAGCGGGAATGAGGCGTAATGGAGCGAGGCGTCCCCCCCATGGCGTGCATGCCAACCATGACCATGGCGTCAATGCTGGAATCAAGTTTTGGCAGCCACACATTGCAGGAGCCGTTGCGGCCATGTATGATGCGGCAGCGTTCATCCAGTTCCTCAAAGATTATGTTGTAGCCACTGCCGTGGTTGTCGTTCACATATACCTGGTCCGCACCAGCGTCGAATGCGGCCTTGACTGCGGCATTGACCTCGCCAGTGAGCAGTTTGTACATGCGCTGGCGATGAAGGATATTGTCATAATTGGGATTGTTCCGATTTTCGAAGAAGCAGAATCCCGCCACGCCCTCTATGTCTGTCTGAACGTAAATTTTCATTGCAGTTTTATGTGGGTGCCGAGGCGGCGCCCACATGAGGCACCCACTAACAAAAAGGGTTCAGGAAAATACCTGAACCCTAATTTTGAATTGCGCTTATGCAGAACAACAAGCCATCATGCCTCTTTTTCAACAGGCACCAGTTCCTGCGTCTCAAAGTTAATCGCCTTGATCTGCTCGACTATTCCCAGTTTGACACTCATCTCGCTGGAGAGCTTTTCCCGCAACTCGCCAAGGTATTTGACTATCTCGGCATCCGCGCTGGCCTTGACATTTATCACCATTGCAAGCCCATCACGCCTCTCTACAAGGCGAAGGTTGACTACCTCCACCTGCTTGAAAGAATCGGCTATGTTGCGGACGAATGCCATGAGCGCACTGCTGGTAATTGTGAACGTGCCTTTCTCGCTGTCTTCAACAACGATTTCCTTGCGCTGCGCACCGCGGAATGCAATGCACTTCCAAATCAGGCAGACAAGCAACGCCACAACGAAGCCAGCCAGCACTCCAACCCAGAACTGGCTATTCTGCAATGCAGCCAGCACATAGTCGCAAACTTTGCAGCTTGATCCGTCCATTCAAATCTCCATTGGGGCTGTGCTACTGGTTGTCTGCTTCCTCAGCTTCTTCCTCTTCTGGTTCCTCTTCTTCCAGGTCAATCACGTTCACATTGACTTTGCTGACTGGGTAGCCAGTGAGGGCTGGAATCTTGTCAAAGAGGACATTCTTGATTTCGCCTGCAACTGCAGGAACATTGCAGCCAAAACGAAGCACCAGCGCCAATGTGACAACGACGCCGTCCTCGTTCAGTTCCAGACCGATGCTGCTCTCAACAGCCTTGCGTCCCAGAATGTTGGCAAGACCTTCAACCAGTCCCTGAGGAGCCGTGCGAACCACGCCTTCCACTCCCAATACATACTTGCGGACTATTGACGCAACTACATTGTTGGAAATCTGGACGCAGCCTTTTTCATCGCTGCTTACTGCAATCGCCACCATTTCATTCTCTTTTCCTGCGTTCTTCACTTTTTCTTCAGGTGCCATAGTATCTTCTCCTCTCTTTGGTTTGTGGGGTTCAAACTCTCTACACACCCACACAGGTGCATTTCAAAACAAAATGTACCGCACACATGAAGTTTGTCAATCTTTTTTATGAAATTTTTTCCACTTGTGGACTGTGGACTGTGGGGTTCGCGGGGCGAAAAGTCCCGCGCTATTCCGCACGGCACGCTATTCCGCGCGGACAACCGCGCACAGCAACAGCCGCATGGAAACATCGCGTCCTGACGCGCGGACCGTGTCCGCGCGGAACACCGCGCACAGCAACATCCCCATGGAAACATCGCGTCCTGACGCGCGGACCGTGTCCGCGCGGAACACCGCGCACGGCAACAGCCCCATGGAAACATCGCGTCCTGACGCGCGGACCGTGTCCGCGCGGACAACCGCGCACAGCAACAGCCCCATGGAAACATCGCGTCCTGACGCGCGGACCGTGCCCGCGCGGAACACCGCGCAGAATTACAGTTGCGCCTTGATTTTGTCAACAATGGCCTTTATGGCGGCGGGGGAATAATTGCGCCAGAGGAAGTCTGCGCGGAAATGCCTGATTCCAAGCGCATGGTAATGGGACAGCAGGTGGCATCTGTCTATTGCATCACCCAGCAGCACCGTAGTGCATTTGTCATTGACAGCAATTAAATGCTCGTTTTTAGTGGATGTCAAATCCAATTCAGTATAATCACATTCTTTCATTCCAAGGCAAGAGCCATTCATGCTTGCCATGGCGCACACTGCGGAACGCGCCAGCACGGGTTCCTGGTAAAGCACGGCAGTCACCTTGTCACCTAGGAGTTGCGCCAACTGTTCCTGGTTTTCCTCAGTGTCCTCTGGGCAGAATGTTACTCGGCGTGCCCCCATTTTCAGCCATTCGCCAGCGGCGATATGGTTGAAGGCGTAAAGTGACCAGTCCGCCGTCAAGTCAACATCCATACCCTGAAACACATCAAAGCCGCCCAGATTGCCAATCTCCCATTTGTGCCAGCCAGCCTTCGCCAGTTTTTTTGCCAATGGAGCATAGTCATGTCGTGCAGCGGGGCGGACAATCACTGGTAATGCCAGGCGTATTCGTTCCCTGCCGCCCAATTTTTCCGCAAGATTTCCAAGCACGCTGTCCAGTTCTTCTGGCCTCGCCTTGTCCAGCGCGAACACGACTTCCTCCAATCCTGCCAGCGTATCAGCATCCAGCATATTGAGGAAATACGCCCTGTCTATCTTTACAGACAATTTTGGAGCAGCAGTCTTGGACTCCACAATGGCTGGCTTTGTACGCTCCAGCACCTTTGCGCAGTAGCCTTCCCTTTCAATATCCAAGGCGGCCTGCACCTCGTCCGCCACACGGCGCCTCAATTCATTCAGCAACGATTTTGGCACAAACAGCCTATCTGGATTCTGCAACTGGAAGTCGCCAAGTTGCAATCCAGTATCCCCAAGGCGGGAGAAGGCATCCCTAGCCTGCGCTTCAACAACGGCAATGTCGCGCGCGGGGGACAAAGGCTCCGTCTCCAGTGACACATTCTTGCAAATGCCGTATTTCGTCCACGCGCAGGCGGAAATCTTGGATTTTGCGATTTCAATGTTGAAGTCGACACCTAGCCTCTGGCGCCACAAGGCAGGCCTTGCCTCATCCCAGTGGTAGCGGCGGCGCACAGCATTGGAAGACGTGCAGCAGATCCTGCTGCCCACAGGCATGTCAGGCGCCCCTGGCGGCAAGGGAACTTCAACAGTGGTGCCTGGCTGCGCCACGAACACCCTGCTCCATCTGTCATTTCCAGCCTGGGTGAAAGCGTGGATTTCCTCTATTCCAAAACCAAATGGCCTGGACACGCCAGGTATCTCAACTTGCAATCCATCGTGCTTCTCTATAGCCTGCTTCTTCACCACAAAGCGAAGATAGCCTTCCTTCACCTTCGCCACATAGCCCACCTCGGTGCCGCGTGGCCCCAGCGTCTCAATGTCCGTGATTCCCGTATTTCGCACATTGTCCAGGAAGAAATGGGTCCATGGCCTGCTGAAAATGGTCTTCACATCGGAGGCTGCCTGCTGTTCCTCGCCAGGCTTGAATGTGCCGTCCAGCAGTTTTCTGTAGTAATTGGTTACAGCCGCCACATAAAGCGGCGTCTTCTTGCGCCCCTCTATCTTGAGTGAGGCAACCCCAGCCTTCCGCAATTGCTGAAGCAAATCGCCAGTCGCCAAGTCCTTCATGGAGAAGGGGCAGCACATTCCCCTGTCATTGCCACGAGCGTCCTTTATCCTGAAACGCCCCCTGCACACGTACGAGCATTCCCCCCTGTTGCCGCTGGTGCCGTTCAGGCATGCCGACAGCAGGCAAAGCCCGCTGTACGAATAGCACAAAGCCCCATGTATGAACGCCTCAACCTCCATGCCAGGCACCGCGCTCATATCGGCAAGTTCTGGAATCGTCAATTCCCGTGCCGCAACTATGCGGGCATAGCCCAGCCGTTTTGCCTCCCGCACGCCTTCCACATTGTGCAGCGCCATCTGCGTGCTGGCATGCAATTCGAATTCGGGGAAATGCTCTCGGATCAAGCCCAGCAACGCAGCGTCCTGCACAATCAGGCCATCCACCTCAAGCCCGCGCAGGTCGCAAAGCAGCCTGACCAGTGCAGGCAGTTCCTCTTCGCGAACAAGGGTGTTCACCGCCACATACACCTTCCGCCTGGGATGCGCGACGCCAAGAAGCGTACGTAAATCCTCCAGGCTGAAGTTGCCCGCATCAGCGCGGGCGGAAAACAACTTCATTCCCAAATACACCGCATCCGCACCATACTGAAACGCGGCCAGGCCACATTCCAATGTGCCAGCAGGGGCAAGTAATTCTATCGTTTTCATTGTCATTGTTTTTATGTGGGCGCCGAGGCGCGCCCACTCAGGTTGCCCTGGCGGGAACACGCCTGGGGCGTCATTGCATGCGGGCGCCGAGGCGGCGCCCACGCCAGGAAAAACTGCCTTACTGCCAAGGACGCTGTTCTCGCTAAGGCAACTTGAGTGGGCGCCGCCTCGGCGCCCACATTATGCCCCGCCAGAAACGTGCGTCCCTATTTCACTTGCAGGAGTTCGTTCCAGCGAGTGGTATAGCAAGGTGTTAGATGCTCCCTTTTCATCTGCCATGGGCGCTGGATGCCCTCTGCCAGTGTAAAGACCGTTCCCTTTCCCAGATAATGGTTCACCACATCCACTGCCTGGTAGAGTTTTGATTTGCGGGGCTCCTTTGTCTGGAACATGTCCAGCTGCCGCGGCGCTTCCGCCGCCTCCAGCCCAAAGAATATCACGCCGCTCTTCTTGTAGCGCCGTCCTGGAATGAAGATGCCGCGCAACTTTGGCGACAATGCCGCGATAATGCGCCCAGTATCATCCAAGGGCACGTCGAACACAACCGTGGTCGAAGTAAAACCGCCATCCTGCGCCTTGCTGCCATATTCGGGATAAAGCGAAAAATACACATTCGCTCCAGAAGCAAACTGCCCTTCCTTACGGAGTTTCTCAGCCGCCTTGGCCGCATAAGAGGCCACTGATTCAGCCAGGTCATTAAAGTCGGTGACAGGATGCCCAAAGGAGCGGGAACAGGAAATTGACTTGGACAATTCGTCTGGATTCTCCTCCTCAATGCACTTGACTCCCTGCAATTCCAGCACGGTGCGCTGCATCTGCACATTGAAGCGATGGAGCATATCCACATCATTGCGCCTTGCCAGGTCCAGCGCGGTGCGTATTCCCAGGCGCTGCAACTTCGGCGTCACTCTGCGGCCCACGCCCCATACATCATCCACAGGCACCTTGGACAGCACCTCGCTC
>JAFYGL010000132.1 GCA_017543165.1 Victivallales bacterium
AGCGGCGCGCCCCCGTTGAGCATAGGTCTCCTTTCGGCCCATGTGCCGCTGTACTACAAGGTCAAGGACATGTATGCCAATTCCTACAACCACAACGACCCAGGCAAGACACTTAAGAACATAGCCACCCGCGAATTCCTGCTGTACATGGCATCGGCGGACTTCACTGAATTGCTGGGCAACAAGCGCCATGCCGCGGGCGAGGAACTGCGCAGGCGCATCCAGAAGGCCGCCACGGAAGTGAATCTTGGTGTGGAAATAGTGTTTGTGAGCCTGGCTGGGCTGCACCCTCCTGTGAGCGTTGGCACCGCATACGACCAGGTGGTGGCCTCCCGCGAGGCAAAGGCGGAGGAAATACTCAAGGCCGAGGCGTATGCGGCGAGCAGCGAGCCAGCCGTGCAAGGCGTGAAGGCCGAGCTGATTCACAAAGCCGAGGCGTACAAGCAGGAGAAGGTTCAGGTCTCCCAGGCGGAAGCGCAGCGCTTTGAAAGCCAGCTCATGAGTTACAATGCATCGCCGCGCCTCTTCAAATTGAACAGTTATCTTGAATTGCTCAGCGGCAATTCAAGCGCCCGCAAGTACATTCTTGCAACCGCAAATGCCAAGGAGGTTCTGGAACTGAATCTGGAGAAGAAGATGAATGCCAGCCTCCTGGACTTGAACTTGGGCGAAGAGGAAAAGACCGAATAAACTTGGATTCAATAAATTAACTTAAAATATTCATGGAGATTCAGAAAATGAGCGAAGAAATCAAAGGCAACGGCATCAAGCACCATTGGCCAATAGTTGCGCTGGCCTGCGCGGTCCTGGTGATTTTCCTGATTGCGCTTATGACATTCCAGGTCAAGGAAACAGAATACGCTGTTATCAAGACCTTCGGCAAGGCGAAGACCAACGCCAATGGCGACATTATCACATACTCTCCTGGCCTGCATTTCAAGTGGCCTTTCGTTGACCAGGTATGGCGCCATGACAAGCGCCTCCAGTGCTATGAACTGACCAAGGGGCACCTGGAGCAGCTTACAACCCATGACCAATACCAGATTGTGGTCTCCACATACGTGCTGTGGCGCGTCGGCGACCCTGGCATCTTCCTGAAGCGCATGAAATCCACCGAGGAAGTTGAGGAAAAACTGGACGCCGCGGTGAGGGACAGCCGCAACAGCATCATACCAATGCACAACTTCTCCGAACTAGTGAACACCGAGACCAGCCAGGGCAAGATGGCCGAAATTGAAAAGGCCATGCTGGACGATATCAGCAAGAAGACCATGGAAGACTTCGGAATCGAGGTCACCAAGGTGGGGTTCCGCCAGTTGGAATTCCCCGAAATGGTGTCCACCAAGGTGTTTGACCGCATGCGTGCCGAGCGTGAGAACCACTCCGAGCGCCTGATGGCGGAAGGCAAGAGCGAGGCGCAGAGGATACGTTCCGAGGCGGACCGCAAGGCAAGCGAAACACTGGCGCAGGCGGAGGCCGAGGCGAAACGCATCCGCGGCGAAGGCGACCGCATAGCCGCGACGCACTATGCCGTCTTCCAGAAGAACCCCGAACTGGCATTGTTCCTGCGCAACCTGGAGGCATTGAAGGGCAGCATCAGCGAGAAGGACACGCTCATACTTGATACTGACACACCGCCATTCAACCTGCTGAAGCCTGGTGCGGCGGACATTTCGGCAAAGCCCGCGGCCAGCGGCAAATAAGCCCAGGGAGGTCAGCAATGCAAGACAACATTGAAAACACACAAGGCGGCGTACCCCAGAGCGCGGGTATGCAGTCCCTTGTCAGGATGCTGCGCATTCTGTTCCAGGGCCTGCGCATTCTGATTATCCTGATATTCGTTTATTTGATATTTTCGGGAATGTTCCGTGTGGATGACCAGAACGAGGCGATGCTGTTCCGTTTTGGAAAACTTCAAAGACGGGTGATAGACCCGGAGAAGGGTGAGACGCCAGTGCTTACTTCAGGCCGCTGGTATTGGGCATGGCCTTCCCCCATCGACTGGGTGAAGGAAATCCCCGCCCAGAAATCCGTCACTGTCTCCACTGACATGGTATTCGAGCCATGGGTCAATCCCAACATGGCAGGACAGGCCCCTGAAAACAATTTCCTGCGCCCTGGCATGGACGGGTATATGCTCACTGGCGACACCAATATCCTCCATTCCCGCTGGGATGTGAACTACAGGGTGGTAAATTCCGAAAAATACTATCTGGAATTCTTCGATGACAGCGATAGCGACAGGGTGAAGAAGGACAAGAACGCATCCCGTGGGACGGAGGCGATTATCCGCAACCTGCTCTCCAATGCGGTCATCATGGAGGTCGGAACCTGGAAGGTGGAGGACCTCCTCCGTACAACGCGCACGCTCAAGGACGGCAAGATCGAGAACATCAAGGACAAGGTGCAGGAGCGCCTTACCAAACTGCTGGACGAGGTCGGCCTGGGAGTGCAGGTGCAAAGCGTGAATCTGGTGGACATCAAGCCCCCGATGGCAGTGCAGAGCGCGTTCCACAAGGTGAACGAGGCGGCCGAAACAGGGCGTGCGGAAATGCTCAAGGCACGCAGCTATGCCGAAAGCGTGGAACTGGCGGCTCAAGGCCAGGCCTATCGCATTGCGGACGAGGCAAGGAGCTACAAGACCCGCCTGGTGGAATCCGTCAAGGCGGACAGCGCATATTTCACCACAGTTCTGGAAGGCTGGCAGAAGAATCCTGACACCATGCTCACCACCCTCTACATGGACGCGCTGAGGGACATGCTCAAGCGCACGCCCAACAAGTTCGTGGTGCACAAGACCGACGAGGGCACAACCCAGGAAATGCGCCTTCACATCGGCTTGAACCCAGAGGAGAAGAAGGCCCCGGCTCCAGCGCCAGTGGCCCAGTAATTAACCAGAAACAACGGGACTGCATACAATGTCTGCACCACTTGAAATACAAGACGGCGTACAAGGCGCCGATACAGGGAAGAAGGGACAGTCGCCAAATGCGATGAAGCCCGAAATCATACGTCTGGCTGTGGCATTGCTGGGCGGCATACTTGTCTTGAATTCATATCTTGCCAGGGTTTTGTTCGGCAAGACCATAGACCCCGTGGCCAGCGAATTCAGCGCCTTCATCGGGGCGCTGATTTTGAGCCTGCCCATATTCTGGGAGGCGGTTTGCGACCTGATAAAAGGTAAAATCCACATGAACGAACTGGTGGGCCTGGCGTTGCTGGCCGCATTCGCAAGCGGCGAATACAGGACGGCTGGCGCGGTGGCATTCTTCATGCTCATCACAATCACCATTGAAAAACGCACGGCTATCGGCGCTGAAGCCGCCATCGAGGCCGTGGTGAGATTGACGCCACGAATGGCCAGGCGCCTGGACGCCAGCGGCAAAGAACAGGAGGTGGACGCATTCAATGATTTGAACACTGGAGACCTCTGCCGCGTAAGACCTGGTGAAAACTTCCCAGCGGACGGTGTCATCATCAAGGGCACCACCAGCGTCAACCAATCCTCCATCACAGGTGAATCGCTGCCAGCCGACAAGGGCGAGGGCGTGGAGGTCTATGCAGGAACACAGAACCTGACCGGCCTGGTCGATTTCAAAGTCACACGCATCGGAAAAGACACCACTTTGGGCAAGGTGCGCAACCTCATCGCGGATGCGGAACGCTCCAAGACGCCCATCATGCGCATGATTGACAACTATGTGGGCTACTACACGCCCACGATTCTCATGATAGCGGGGCTTGCCTGGTTCATCACCGAGAAGATAGACCGCGTCATCGCGGTGCTGGTGATGTCAGTCCCCGCCGCTTTGGTCATAGCCACGCCGAGCGCGGTCATCGCGGCCATTGCCGCGGCCTCCCGCCTGGGCATCCTCATCAAGGATGTGTCCCACATTGAACTGGCCGCAAAGATACGCGCCATCGTGTTTGACAAGACTGGCACACTGACTGAGGGCAAACTGGAGGTGGCAAGCCTGGTTCCCGCCGAAGGCGTTGAACTGGCGGAACTGCTGCTTATTGCCACCAGCGCGGAACATCACAGCAACCACCCAGCAGCCGAGGCAATGAAGGCACTGGCCGCAAAGGCTGGCGTGGAATGCCGTGCACCTGAAAAATACGAGGAAGTGCCTGGCAAAGGTGTCATGGCGATGTTTGACGGGCAGGCTGTCATGGTGGGGCGTGCTTCCTGGATAGAAGGCGCTGGAGTGGATTTCAAGTGCCTGAGCCAGGCTCCCTCCGAAGGCGAGAACGAGGGTCTCAGCGTGGTATGCGTCGCCAAGGCTGGCAAATTGCTGGGCTGGATTGGATTGCGCGATGCAATTCGCCCTGTTTCCCAGGAGGCAATCTCCATGCTTAAGGAACTGGATGTGAACCAGTGCTGCATGGTCACAGGTGACAATGAAAGAGTCGCGCAGGCGGTTGCCTCGCAAATCGGCATCACCGAGGTCAAGGCGGGCTGCCTGCCTGAAGGCAAGGAGGAATATGTCCGCAACTTGAAAGCGAACGGGTATCTTGTGGCGGTGGTCGGCGATGGTGTGAATGACGCGCCTGCTCTTGCGGCTGGTGACATCGGTATCGCCATGGGTGCTTTCGGCAGCGACATTGCAGTGCAAAGCGCTTCCGTCGCCCTGATGAACAATGACCTGCGCCGCATTCCTTTCCTCATTGGCCTGGCCCGCAGGACCCGCGTTCTGATGAACCAGAACCTGGCAATAGGCCTTGGCTTCATTGTGGTGGGCGTGTATTTCGCCACATTGGGGCATATCACCCCAGTCGGCGCTGCGCTGCTGCACAGCGTCAGTTCCCTTTTCGTGATATTCAACAGTGCCCGCCTGGTTCGCTCTGGCGAGGCAATTCAGTCTTTTGATACTGACAAAGGCAACAAATAAGGAAAAAACACCATGCCAGAAACTAACAGCAACATCGTTGTAGAGGCAAAGGGACTTACCAAGATCTTCAAGGACTTCTGGGGGCGTCCCAAGGCACAGGCTGTGAATGGAATCGACTTTGAGGTGCGCCAGGGGCAGGTATTCGGCTTCCTGGGGCCGAATGGCTCGGGCAAATCCACCACAATCAAGATGATTCTCGGTCTGCTTTATCCCACCCGCGGCTCTGTGACGGTATTCGGCAAGGATCCGCAGAATGTGGATATCAAGTCACGAATCGGCTACCTTCCAGAGGAAACATATCTTTACAAATACCTGACCGCATACGAGACGCTGGACTTCTTCGGCGCGCTTTTCGGCCAGGATGAGGCGATGCGAAAGGAACGCTCACGCCAGTTGCTGGAAATGGTGGGCCTTGCACACGCATACAACAGGCCCGTGGGTGAATTCTCCAAGGGTATGGCACGGCGTATTGGCCTGGCGCAGGCACTGGTGAACGACCCCGACCTGGTGATTTTGGACGAGCCAACCAGCGGTCTTGACCCAATCGGATGCCGCGAAGTCAAGGATGTCATACGCATCCTGGCAAGCCGCGGCAAGACTGTCATCCTTTGCAGCCACTTGCTTGCAGATGTGCAGGATGTCTGCGATGACATGATGCTGCTCTACGGCGGCAAAATCCGTGTCAATGGCAAGATTTCGGACATATTGCAGGAAGAGGACAAGACGCGCATCGTGTGTCCAAGCCTCAGCCAGCAGACACTTGATGAACTCAAGGCATTCCTTGCCGCAAAGGGAGTGAAAATGGACGATATAGAGGCGGATCACCCCGTCAAGGATTTGGAGGATTATTTCCTGGATGTGGTGCGCAAGGCGCGTGAGCAGAGCGTTGCCAGCGCAGGTGCCCAGTCTGGCGGTGAGATTCCTGATTATCTTGCCGATCCAGGGCAGCAGGTGCTGGATGCATTGCGCAGAAGGGAGCATCAGGAAGAGCCGGAAAAGAAGCCAGCCGAGGAGAAGCCCTCCGTGGACAAGGAATTGCTGGAGAAATTCTCCCATGCAGATGCGCCCCAGAAGGCGCCAGAGCCTGTTGATGAGCAGGAGGCCAAGGCAAAGGCGGAAGCCAAGGCAAAGGCAAATGAGGCTTTGGCAAAGCAGTTCGGCGGCAAGAAATAAGCCTCGTTTTCAATAATGCAACACTAGTGGGCGTTCGCTTAGGCGCCCACGTGAATAATAAACAGCAAAGAGGATAATTGGTAGAGATGAGAAAGGTTTTGATTCCAACAAAGTTGGACAAGGTTGCAGCAAATTATTTGACAGAGCATGGATACAGCGTAGTCCAGGATGCGGAAACTGACATTCATCAACTGGTAAAGGACAATGCCGACGCGGAGGCTCTGATTGTTCGCTCCGAGAAGGTTGACGCCAGCATAATCGACGCGCTTCCCAAACTGCGCACCGTGGTTCGTGCAGGGGCAGGCTTCAATACAATTGACATCAAATATGCCAGGGAGAAGAATGTTGACGTAATGAACACACCTGGTGCGAATTCCAATGGCGTGGCGGAGGAAGTCGTTGCGCTGGCACTTGCCGCGTACCGCTACGTGGTGCCTGGCGACATCAGCACCAGGGCAGGCGGCTGGGAAAAGAAAAAGTTCATGGGACGCGAACTCACTGGCAAGACTATGGGCATCGTCGGCCTAGGGCATATTGGCCAGCTGGTTGCCAAGCGCCTTTCTGGCTTTGAGATGAAGTTCCTGGCATACGACCCAATCGTCGCCCCAGAAGTGGCGGACAAACTGGGCGTCAAGCTTTGCACAATAG
This sequence comes from Victivallales bacterium, assembly GCA_017543165.1. The sequence continues at coordinate 6,711 of JAFYGL010000132.1, forward strand.
AAGAACTGTTTGCTTCCTCGGATGTCATCACACTGCATATTCCCGAGAACAACGAGACCCGCGGCATGATCAATGCCAAACTGCTTGCCCTTGTAAAGCAGGGCTGCATGCTGATCAACTGCGCCCGCAGCGGCATCGTCAACGAGGCGGATTTGCGTGCTGCAAAGGCCGAGAAGAAACTCATCTACTGCAATGACGTGTATGCGGCGGACGAGGCTGGCGAGAAGTCCATTGCCGATGTGGCGGATGTCATGATGCCGCATCTTGGCGCAAATACCTACGAGGCGAACTTCAATGCCGCAAAGCGCGCAGGCGAGCAAATCGTGGAATATTTCGAGCAAGGAGTAAAATCTTACATCGTAAATAAATAATTTGCGACCTTCCTGTTTGACAAAAACGGAATTTCCAGTAAATTAGCGAGCGTTTTTGAAAGAAAGATGCCCAATGGTGTAATGGTAGCACAACTGATTCTGGTTCAGTTTGTCTAGGTTCGAGTCCTGGTTGGGCAGCCATTTTTATAAACAAAGCGCTTCAGTTTTTCTGAGGCGCTTTTTTGTTACAGGGGACAATTGGAGCGCGGGGCTTGAGCCCCGCGTTTGTTACAGTACACAGTCCACTGACAACTAGACAATGCCTGACATACCTGAATTGACACCTGCCATGCGCCAGTATATGGAGGCGCGGAAAACCTTGCCTGAAAAGACCATCTTGCTTTTCAGGATGGGGGATTTCTATGAGCTGTTTTTCGAGGATGCGAAGTTGGCCGCGCCCATAATGGATGTGGTTTTGACTGCGCGGGCTGGCGTGCCCATGTGCGGTGTGCCCTACCATGCGCTGAAGTCTTATGTGGCGCGCATATTGGACGCTGGCTACAAGGCGGCGATTGCGGAGCAGCTGGAGGACCCCAAGCTGGCGAAGGGGCTTGTCAAGAGGGACATTACCCAGATCATCACGCCTGGCACTTTGGTTGAGGACACCATGTTGCATGGCTCCCAGTCCAACTTCCTGGTGGCATTGGCGCAAAGCAAGTCCATTTACGGCATTGCCGCGATGGATTTGACCACGGGGGATTTTCGCGTTACGGAAATCAGCGAAAGGCAGGCAATGGAAAATGAGTTGCACCGCCTCAAACCTGCGGAATGCCTGATTCCAGGCGCATTGAAGAATGCCTGGGAACAGGACAAATATCCCGATGCGCCGCCGCATACGGCTTGGTCAACCACAGATGACTGGGCATTTGACAAGGACCTGGCGGAGGACAATCTCAAGCGCTTCTTCAAGGTGGCGTCCCTGGACGGCTTTGGTTGCAGGGGCTACACTGCCGCAATAGCGGCCGCTGGCGCATTGCTGCACTATGTCACAAACAATTTGCGCAGGGACTTGACGCATGTCCGCAACATGCAGACATACAGCATTGGGGACAGCATGATTGTGGACCGCATCACCCAGCGCAACCTGGAACTGGTGGAACCAATCTTCTCCGATGCCAAGGACAGCACACTGCTGTCGGTTCTGGACAGGACGGTCACCCCCATGGGCTCGCGCCTTCTGCGCGAGTGGATACTGCGCCCCTTGCGCTCCAAGGCACGCATTGAGGAGCGTCTGGATGCGGTGCAGGACTTGTTCTGCAATCCCATGACGCTGAGCGAACTGCGCGAGTTGCTGACACGTGTGCGCGATTTGGAGAGGGTGATTGCCCGCCTCAACCTTGGCACTGCCAATGCCAGGGATTTGCTTGTGCTGAGCCGCGGCCTGGGCGAAATACCTGGCATACGCTCCGTGACGGCGACCATGGAGGCCCCCTTGCTGAAGGACATAACGCAGAAACTGGTGGATGTGCCTGAGATAACGGAACTCATTGCGAAGGCGATTGTGGACGAGCCGCCACTGGCCATCAAGGAAGGGGGCATCATACGCCCTGGCTACAATGCCGAACTGGATACATTGAAGAGCGCCTCCACCGAGGGCAAGACCTGGATTGCACAGTACCAGCAGCACGAAATCGAGCGCACTGGCATCAAGAACATCAAGGTCCGCTACACAAAGGTCTTCGGCTATTTCATAGAAGTGACAAAGGCGTTTCTGGACAAGGTGCCAGACGACTATATACGCAAGCAGACTTTGGTGGGCGCGGAACGCTTCATAACACCTGAACTCAAGGAGATTGAGGACAAGGTAATCGGCGCGGATGAGAAGAGCATGGCACTGGAATACGAACTTTTCCAGGAACTGCGCACCACCGTCTGCTCCAGGACCGCCGCCGTGCAGGACAATGCACGTGCAATTGCGCAACTGGACTGCCTTTGTTCCCTTGCAGAGGTGGCGATACGCCAGAACTATACCCGCCCGCAAATCAGCGAGGAACCAGTGCTGGACATACGGGACGGGCGGCATCCCGTCATCGAGGCACGCATGAGCAGCGAGACATTCGTGCCAAATGATGTTTCACTGGACACCCGCAAGGGGCAGATTGCCATAATCACAGGCCCCAACATGGCAGGTAAATCCACCTACATTCGGCAGGTGGCGCTTATCACGCTTCTCGCGCAGATGGGCAGCTTTATCCCCGCCTCATCGGCGGTGATTGGGCTGACGGACCGCATCTTCACCCGCGTCGGCGCCGCAGACGACTTGAGCAGAGGACAAAGCACCTTCATGGTGGAAATGGTGGAAACCGCGAATATCCTCAACCATGCCACGCCCTCCAGTCTGATTGTGCTGGATGAAATCGGCAGGGGCACCAGCACATTTGACGGGCTTAGCCTGGCATGGGCCGTGGCGGAATACCTTCATGACAACAAGGCAGTCAAGGCGAGGACGCTTTTTGCAACCCACTACCACGAACTCACCGATTTGGCGGCCACGAAGCGCGGCGTGAAGAACTACAATGTGCTAGTGACGGAAAACGACGGGCTTGTGACTTTCACGCACAAAATCGGTGAAGGCTGTGCTGACAAGAGCTATGGCATACATGTGGCGCAGCTTGCTGGCCTGCCGATGGAAGTTATCAAGCGGGCCCGCGAGGTGCTGGGCACTTTGGAGCACGATGAATTTTCGGAGGAAGGCAAGCCACGCCTGGCAATCCCAAAACAGAAAAAAAACAAGGAGAACCCAGACCAGTTGACACTCTTCTAGTGAAGCGGTTTCAAGACTTGATTCCAGCGGGTTGCCAAGAAGTTTGATAAAACACTATTTTTTGAAATAATCAAATGAGGCTAAACAAATGAAAAAGAAATTCACCTTGATTGAGTTGTTGGTTGTGATTGCAATCATCGCGGTGCTTGCGGCCATGTTGTTGCCTGCGTTAAGGAAGGCTCGTGCAAAGGCAAAGGACATTGGCTGCATAAACAATTTGAAGCAGATTGGCATTGGGTTCATGCAGTATTGCCTGGAGCATGATGACCTTATTCCCACAAGAAGCGTAAACCGTTCAGGTTCCACATGGAATCCCAGGGGCCTGGTGGGATATCCGAGGACGCTTACCTGGGTGCATTTGGTTAGCCCGTATTTCGGTGTCAACATCAACAACATAACACTGCACAGCAAGCCCGCTGACGCACATTTTGACGTGCTTCCCAAGGAGGAATTTGCTGGAGTCATGAAATGTCCCGCGATGAGAGACAACATCTACTATGTGGGCATGATTGACTATGGCATGCATGAATACAATGTGGGAGGCCATACTTACAGCACGGCCTCAAGTTATTGGAAACTGCAGACAAACAGACTTACTGATCCAGAAGCCCCTGCTGAAAAGGCGCTTCTTGTCGACTGCAAATATCAGTCTTTCAGTTCAAAGCACCTGAACAATGGAGTGCAGTGCTCCATTTTGGGTGGCGTCCCCGACCCTGACCCCTTCATCAGGCAGGCAAGCAAAAGTTATGGCTATTGGTTCCACCAGGGCACGCAGGGGATGGGATATGGCAGGCATAACGGCAGTTTGAATGGATTGTTCATTGACGGCCATGCCGAGTGGATAAGTTCTGCCAGAGTCATGACGTCCATGAGTTCAGGCACATGGAAGTACCAGGGAGACAGGCTTTTCTGGTTTAAACGCTAAATATCAGTGGTCAGATTTAATCTTTGAAAATAAGGAGTTTTGTTTGTGAGAACGTTTTTATTATTTGTCTTTTGTTCGTTTTTGCTTGCGGTGTCTGGTGAATACTTTTATGAGAATGCCGCGCTCAATCCAGTGAAGTTTGAAAAGCCTGCCCAACACAAGGACATAGTCCTGGTGAAGGACGGCGAGTTGAACGTGGTGCTGGCATACGACTTTGCCGCCGAGCCAAAGGAAACAACTGCAAGGGAACGCCGTTCAATCAACTTGGCTGTGGAGGCATTGAAGGACGCTTTCCAGCGCACTACTGGCAAGGTGCCTGAAACAGTGAATGCATCAGAGCCGCTTCCCGCGGGAAAGGCTGTAATCGCACTGGGCAAGAGCGCCATTACGGACAAGCTGGGCCTCAAGCCGCTGGACATGCCAAAGGAGGCATTCCTGGTGAAGAGTTTTGACAACTGCATTGTCATCGCTGGCCATGATGGTTCACTTATTCCAGGCTCATACAACAAGATGGACTGGACGCGCTACCGCATCAATGGCACATTGAACGGCGCATACGATTTTGCTGAACGCGTCCTGGGCATGCGCTATTATTTCCCTGGCATCGGCATAGTTGGGCCAGAGCACAAGAATTTGTCCGTCAAGCCAGTCTCATACACAGACTGCCCGAAATACCGCAACCGCTTCAACTGGGGCTACGCCCGCGATTTCCAGAAGGGCTATCCCTGGAAGGAAGCCAAAGGCAAGAACAACTTCGACTATGCATGGCGCCTGGCGATGTCCACCCGTTTTGTGGATGTGTGCCATACCCCGTCAGTGCAGGTGCTTGCCAAGAACTTCCCCGAGAAAAAGGATTTGATTTTCTATAAAGACCCCAAGACTGGCTACCAGTACTACAATCCTTCCACCCATATCGGCAATCTTATGGATATCACCAACAAGGAAGTGGCCGATTTCCTGGTGGATGGCTTTGTGAAATTCTATGAGAGCAACGGCGAGTGGAAGACGATGTGGAGCAGGGGCAAGGGAAAGGGCACATGGTATCCGCCAAACAGCGAATACGTGCTCTTCAGCCAGGCGGACACATACGTCAAGTCCATGAACAACGAGAAGACCGCTAAATTCTTCCCACCAGGAAGGGAGGGCATCACCTCCGACTTGTATATGAACTTCTATGTGTGGCTGGCGCAGGGCATCAAGGAGAAACTGCCTGGAAAGCGCCTGGGCGTGCTTGCATATCACAACTATACGCAGCCACCAGTCGTGGTCAAGGACATTCCCGACAATCTGGATGTGCAGGTCTGCGTGGGGCGAATCGTGGCGGCGCCAGTGCCTTCTGTTCGCAATAGCTGGGAAAAAATCTTCCGTGAATGGTACGAGGTGCTTGGAAAGCGCAAGGTCACTGCTTGGACCTACGGCAGCCAGGGCAACAGCTACACCCAGGCAATCCAGGGACGCTATATGAAGGACTTCCTCCAGGTCACGCGCCCCTATATGTCTGAGGACGGCCTTTTCTTCGATGCATCCGGCCTGCGCTGGAAATTCTATTATTCGTATTATCAGGTTTACCGTTGCTTCTGGAATCCTGACTTCAATGTGCAGGCGGCCATTGACGAGCATTGGAACCTGCTCTATGGACCAGAGGCAGGCCCCATCCTGAAGCAGTTCTATGATTTGCTGGTGGAGCGTTGGGAGAAGGCAGGCGCACCTGCTTGGGAGAAGGCAAAGAAGGAAGGCAAGAGCGGCGGCAGCAATGTGGGACCCGCTGTGCTTTACACCGCTTTCAACATCCCGACTGTGAACAAACTGGAGAAGCTGCTTGAGCAGGCACGCAAGGCCGTGAAACCTGGCTCAATCGAGGCATTGAGGGTGGAATACTTTGCCTCCCCATGGAAGAAGGACTTCACGGAAACCCGTGCGTTCCTGCAGAACACCATCTCCACATACCAGATCAAGCAGCTGGGACGCAATGACAGCATCACTGTGGACGGCAAACTGGACGAGGCTGTCTGGGCAAGGGCGGAACTCATGCCGATGAAGGACGCCAAGGGCGCTGGAACCGAACTTGTCTCAAAGCCGCAGGTGAAACTGCTCTGGAGCAAGGAAGGCCTCTATCTTGGCTTCAAGTGCAGCGGAAAGCCTGTCATCAACAAAGGCGACATCTGGTTTGACAGCGACAATTTCGAGTTCTTCCTGTCCCCTGGCATCAACAAGGAATGCTACTATCAGTTCGCCATGAACCCCAATCTTGACTTTGTGCTTAAATACAAGGTCGAGAAGCCGATGGAGGCAGCCTCGGGCAGGTGGAAA
>JAFYGL010000133.1 GCA_017543165.1 Victivallales bacterium
CTCCTGGACGCCAGAGCCCGTGGGCGACTATGTGGCAGGCCCCAGCCATGTCCTGCCCACCAGCGGCACAGCCCACTTCTTCAACGGGCTTTCAACGGATACATTCTTCCGCCGCTCCAGCATAATCAAGTATGACAAGGATGCCCTGCTTAGGGAATTGCCGTACATAAGGACGCTGGCACTAAGCGAAGGCCTTGACGCTCACGCCAATTCCGCCGCAATAAGGGGCGTTCAATAGTGGTCAGTGGACAGTTGTCAGTGGTCAGTAATTAGTCAATACAACATGAGTTAGTGCCACGGCGCTAACATTTTAGAACTTATGAGATTCAACTTTACAGAAAGACTTAAGGCGAAACTGGAGCAGGAATATTCAATACAACTGCCAGAGTTGCCATTGGAACTATGCCCTGCCAACTTCACTGGCGACATAACCATCTCCTGCTTTGCGCTGGCGAAGGCCACCCGCCGCAATCCAATGCAATTGGCGGAACGTGTCAGGGAACTGCTGGCAGCAGACGATGATGTGGAAGCGGTGGAGGTGGTCAAGGCCTTCGTGAACGTGACCATAAAAGCCGCCGCCCTCATGAGGGACACCGTTGCCCAGAGCAACGCCATTCTTGAGCAGGTCAAGCTGCCTGAAGACGAGCGCAGGAAGATACTGATTGAATTCTCGGCGCCCAATACCAACAAGCCGCAGCATCTGGGACATGTGCGCAACAACGCCATCGGCATGGCGACAGCCTCCATTCTGGAACTGGCTGGGCACAATGTGGTGCGGGTGAACCTGGTCAACGACAGGGGCATACACATCTGCAAGTCAATGCTGGCATACCAGCGCTTCGGCAATGGCACGGACCCGCAGAAGGCCGGCAAGAAGGGAGACCACCTTGTGGGAGACTTCTATGTGGCGTACGACAAGGAACTGCGCCGCCAAATACAGGAACTGCGGGAGGCAAAGCCAGAACTGAAGGACAAGGACGACGACGCACTCTTCATTGAAACGGAAATCGGCGCAGCCGCCCAGTCCATGCTCAAGGCATGGGAAGACGGCGATGAGCAGGTGCGCGCGCTTTGGTCCATGATGAACAAGTGGGTGTTCGACGGCTTTGCCGAAACATACGCCCGCATGGGAGTGCATTTTGACAAGACATACCTGGAAAGCCAGACCTACATGCTGGGCAAGGACATCATTCGCGAAGGCCTTGAAAAAGGCGTCTTCAAAAAACGCGAGGACGGCGCCACCATCATTGAATTCGATGACAAGGCACTGGGCACAAAGGTTGTTCTGCGCAGTGACGGGACCAGCGTTTACGTCACTCAGGACCTGGGCACAACCCTCCTCAAGCAGCAGGACTTCCAGCCAGACCAGCAGATATGGGTCGTAGGTGACGAGCAGATACGGCATTTCAAGGTGCTGTTCGCGATATTGAAGGCACTGGGCTATGCCTGGGCGGAAAGACTTACACACATGCCATACTGAATGGTGAACCTGCCCACTGGCAAGATGAAGAGCCGCGAAGGCACTGTGGTGGATGCGGACGACCTATTTGACGAACTGGACAGCCTGGCAAGGGAGGCCACTCTTGAGCGCGCAGGCGAAAATGCGCCAGACAATCTGGACGAAAGGGCAAAGGTCATCAGCATGGCGGCCCTCAAGTTCATGCTGCTGAAAGTCAATCCCAAGACAACCATCATGTTCGACCCCAACGCCTCCATCAAATTCGAGGGCGACACAGGTCCATATGTGCTTTATGCATACGCCCGCATTTCCTCCATGCTGCGCAAGGCGGAAGGACAGGCGAAGGATGTGGACTGGACACTGCTGGAAGCACCCCAGGAAAAGGCACTGGCACTGCGCTGCGCACTCTATCCCGAGGCAGTCCACAAGGCTGCGCGGGAACTGGACAGCTCCACAATCGCCGCATACCTGCTGGATTTGGCAAAGGACTTCAGCTCCTTCTACAGGAACTGCTCCGTCCTGAACGCTGAAAACGAGGCATTGCGGGGTGCGCGTCTGGCACTTTCCTCCTGCGTAAGGGACATTTTGAAGAGCGGCCTCACCGCCCTTACCATAGACACGCTGGAAAGCATGTGACGCAGATTGTAAGATGGAAACCCTAATAGGCATTTCATTCGGATTCTGCACCGCGCTGACACAGGCTCTTTCCTACATATTCTCAGGTTTCGCAGTTCGCAGGCATGGTGAACTGGGTGCAGTGGGCATCTTGGCAAGGACGCATATATTCATTGCAATCATATCGCTGCTTACCCTGCCTTTCTTCTGGACTGCAAAACTGTCAGGAAACGCAGCGGTTTTTCTGCCGCCTGCGATAATGGGCATACTTTCCTACATGGTTGGGCAGACGGGGCTTTTCCTGGCGCAACGCAAGGTCGATGCCTCCAGAGTCGTGCCATTTCTCGGCATAAAACTGGTGTTTCTTGCGCTGATAAACTGCCTCATCCTGCGGAATGCCAGTTATTCCCTGATGCAGTGGCTTGCCGTGGCAATGACAATCTTCTCCGCCTTTTTGCTGAACAAGGCGGGCAGAGCAATGCCATGGCAAAGCATTGCATGGCTATGCATGACCTGCGCAGGGTATTCCGTGTCGGACACATATATGCACAAGCTGATGTTGTCTCTGCAATCCATCGGCATTGACAATACGCTGCACTGCGCAATGCTGTCCTCCATACTGGCAAACACAACCGCTGGTGCCATAGCACTGGTGATAATGATTTTTGCCCCGAAGGCAAAGGACTGGCAGGTATGGAAATACACATCCCCATACGGCCTTTGCTGGATGGTGGCAATGATGTTCCTCTACGCATGCTTTGCGAAAGTGGGCACAGTCAGCGGCAACATCATTCAAAACACACGTGGCATTCTTGTGATTCTGCTAAGCCTGGTGCTGGTGAAAATGGGCGTCACCGAACTGGAGGAGAAGGTCAATGCAAACATAGTTGTGAAGCGTCTGGTGGCAGCCACGCTAATGCTTGCGGCAATTGTCATCTTCAACTTGCATTAGAGGTAATTTCAAAACATCCAATGTGAGCGCGGTCGCGGCGCTCACTCAAGTTGGCCAACTTGAATGTTTTCGTCTGTTGGACAGCCACACAGGTTGGCCAACCCGCATGGGATTGCCTGGGGCTTTACCCTACTAGTTGGCCAACTTGAGTGAGCACCGCGACCGCGCTCACATTAGATGTTTTGCAATTAACATCAGAATAGTTGCCAAAACAGGCAAACAAAGATATATTACGGACAATTTTAGACAAATAGGTACAATTTCAACATAGAATTATGGAAAACGAAGAAATCACAGCACAAGAAGAAAGCCCAATGTCATTTGATGACTTTGGCTTCAGGCCAGAGATAATGCAGGGCATAACGGAGGCTGGCTTCACGGAGCCGACCCCCATACAGGTCAAGGCGATACCAGAAATCACGGCAGGCAAGGATTTGATTGCCCAGGCGCTCACAGGCACTGGCAAGACTGCCGCATTCGTTTTGCCTACGATGAACATGATGACGGGAGACTGCAGCCTGCGGCTGCTGGTCATAGAGCCCACCAGGGAACTTGCCGCGCAAGTGTCGGAGGAACTGTTCCGCCTTGGGCGCCATGCAGGCATACACACAGCCTCCTTCACGGGCAGCCAGTCATATTCCAGGCAGGAAAAACTGCTGCAAATGGGCATTGACGCACTGGTTGCCACGCCTGGACGCCTCAATGACCTGATTGAGACGGGGCATTTCAAAGATGTGAACCCAAGCTACATCGTCATTGACGAAGCGGATGAAATGCTGGACATGGGCTTCATAGAGGATGTGAAGAAAATACTCCAGTCCTTCCCTGGACCTCGCCAGACAATGCTGTTCTCCGCCACAATGCCGCGTCCAATCGTGGAATTGGCTGAGACCATCATGCACGAGCCAGTGGAAATCACCATAGCGCCAGAGGAAACAACCAACAATGACATTGAGCAGCAGTTCTATGTAATTGAGGACAGGGAACGCACAGACGCCATCGTCAGGCTGATTGATTCGCAGGACGTGGGAAAGGCAATGATTTTCTGCCGCACCAAGGAGGAGGCGGATTCCCTGAACATACTCCTGGGAGGCAGAGGCTACAATGTGAACTGCCTGCACGGCGACATGGAACAAGCACAGCGCAATCGCGTCATGGGTGCCTTCAGGCGCGGCGAAATCGACATACTGGTGGCGACGGACATAGCCGCCCGCGGGCTGGATGTGGACGATGTGACGCACGTGTTCAACTTCCACCTGCCCTTTGATTCACGTGGCTATGTACACCGCATTGGACGCACAGGCCGCGCTGGCAAGTCAGGCCTGGCAATCACGCTGGTCACGCCAAGGGAACTCCGCCAGTTGGAGCACATACGCAAGAACGTGGGTGCACAGATTGTGAACAAGCTGATTCCCACCAGGACGGAGGTCACCTCGCTGCGCCTGAAGAGGCTTTTCCAGGAGGCCAATGAAAGCGAATGCAATCCAGAGGTGCTGGCGCAAGTCCAGGAACTTTCCGAAGGCGAGGACGCAGTGGAACTTCTGGCAAAATTCGCCGCCAGGCTGCTAAGCGGCGGTGCCGACCAGGGGCCAGAGCACATCGGAATCGAGGGGCAGCGCCTATCCAACTTGCTGTCGCCCAAGCCGCGTGAACGCAGAGGCAGGGGCGAAAGGGGTGAAAGAGGTGAAAGGCCACGCGAAC
>JAFYGL010000134.1 GCA_017543165.1 Victivallales bacterium
AGGGACATCATGCTTGCGGCGGAAACAGGTTGCAGGCTGCATCTACAGCACCTCAGTTCCAAAGGCAGCGTCGCCATGCTGCGAAGGGCAAAAGCAATGGGCATCCCAGTTTCTGGCGAGGCAACGCCACATCACCTGCTGCTGACGGACAAGGCGGTGGAAAACTTCGGTCCAAACGCCAAAATGGCACCGCCATTGCGTGAAGAAGAGGACAGGCAGGCTTTGATTGAGGCAATTTGCGACGGAACTATTTCCATTATCGCCACTGACCATGCGCCACATACGCAGGAAGAGAAGGCCAAAGGCATGGAAAACGCACCCTTCGGCATCGTAGGCATAGAGGTTGCCATTCCACTTTGCCTTACGGAACTCTACCACAAGGGGCTCATTACCTTGCCAAAATTGGTGTCCTTGTTCACCGCGGGGCCCCGGGAATTGCTAAATCTTCCTCTTGGCGCAATGAACCATGGCGAAAAGGCGGACATGACAGTGCTGGACCTGGAACAGGCATTTTCGGTAAACACAGTAGACTTCCTTTCAAAAGGACGCAACTGCCCATACCAGGGCTGGCACTGCAAAGGAAAGGCATATTCTATTCTTAACGGAGTTTTAAATAGTAGGTTTTAACCCAAACAAGGAGTAATCAATGAAAAGACTATTTGCATTGTGTGCAGTGGCATTGGCCACAGGCATTTTCGCCCAGCAAGCTCAACAGGCACAGCAGCCCAAGCAGCCAGAGGCAAAGCCAGCAACCGTCACTCTCACTGCAACCACTGAACCGCTGAAGAAGGGCAAGCCCCTTGCATACCAGCCCCCAGCACTGGAAGACCCTGCCTCATGGACAATGGTGGTGGTTCCCGACGTGCAGGCATACACGGAGCGTCCCCGCAACCATGGCATCGTGGATATAATGAACGCCTGGATTGTGGACTATGTCAAGCCACTGCGAATCCAGCAGGTGCTTTTCACTGGAGACCTGGTTTTTCGCAACGACCAGAGAACACCGACACCTGACCAATATTCACTCCTCAGCCGCGAACAGTGGAAGGCATTCTCCAGATTGATGGAAAGGCTGGACGGGCGGGTGCCCTACATCCTTTGCACTGGCAACCATGACTACGGCCACATGAGCGCAGAAAACCGCCGCACATTCTACAACGACTATTTCCCAACAGACCGCAATCCCCTTACCCGCGAGCACCTGGTCGCCTGCGCATACAATTCCTTCGACGTCACAAGCCTGGAGAATTCAGCCTACGAATTCACCGCACCTGAACCCGACAACCGCAAATTCCTCATCATCACTCTGGAATTCGCTCCAACGGACGCCACCCTTGAATGGGCAAAGAAACTGGTGGACGAGCCACGCTTCGCAAACCACATTGGCGTCATCCTGACACATTCATACCTGGCATGGACTGGCAAACGCATTGAAAAGGAGAAGTATGCCTTGAGCGCCAAGGGCGGCAATCCTGGTGAAGGCATTTTCCAGAAACTGGTCTATCCCGCCAAGAATATCCGCCTTGTCATCTGCGGGCACATCGCAGCAGCAGACAAGTGGGAAAGAGGCATCTCATTCTCCATGGACAAGAACATCGCAGGCAAGAGCGTGGCGCAGATGGCATTCAACACACAGGCCATCGGCGGCGGCTTCCACGGCAGCGGTGGTGACGGATGGCTCAGGCTCCTGGAGTTCATGCCCGACAAAAAAACTGTCACGGCACGCACTTTCTCGCCATTGTTCGCCATCTCGCCATCCACACGCCATCTGGCCTGGAAACATGACGAACTTAGCGAATTCACATTCACACTTGAATAAGCCGTTGTTCTTGTGAGGGGCGCCGAGGCGGCGCCCACTCAGGTTGCCCTGGCGCAAACAACGCCAGTGGCATTATTACGATTCTTGTATGGGCGCCGAGGCGGCGCCCACAGTCCACAGTCCACAGTCCACTATTTATCTGCTGTAGGTGCCTGTCTTGGCGTTGTTGTCCATATTGTGTTCTTCAGCATCGGTCTCAACGCTGGTGCTGACCTTGACATTGTCCAGTTCGTCCATTGGCACATTAATGACCTTGCTTACAGAGGCGCCAGGCTCCACGTCATAGAATGTGGCCGTGCCGTTTTGCTCATTCACCATATAATTCAGCGTAATGCTGCCAAGTTTGACATTGCCAGTGTTCTGCGCATTAAGATGCAAGGGAACAGTCCCATTTTCGGCAGCCTTCAAGTCAAAATAATGCCCAGTCGCGGCCACATCTGTAAAATTATCGTTCTCCCACAGAGAGGCACGCTGGTAGTTCAATACGCCAGAGCCATAAAAAACGTCCTTGGACAACTCACCCTCGTCAACCGCTTTCTCCAGCACAAGTTCAGCCGCCTGCATGGCGCTCATGCTGGGATTCTCCCATAAAACGCAGGCGATTACACCCGCCACGCATGGAGCCGCGGCGGAAGTGCCGCTGAACAAGGCAAGTGTATTTGATTCAGGCTCGGAATCATCCACCACAATACCCACGCCAGGCGCGCAAATATCCACCTTGGAGCCATAGTTGGAAAAATTGGTCACCGAACCAGTGGCATCGCAGGCAGACACAGAAATCACATTGGCAAAGGAAGCAGGATATACATTCTTGTGCGCACCGTCATTGCCTGCGGCAGCTACCACGACACAGCCCTTTTCATTGGCGTAATTCACCGCATTCTCCAGCACAGACGACCTGCCGTCGCTGCATAAAGAGATGGATATTATGTTGGCGCCATTGTCCACAGCAGCAACTATTGCAGAGGCCAGGTTGAAGCAGCTGCCCGTCCCATTGCCGTCCACCACGGGAATTGACAATATGCTGGCGCCAGGAACTATGCCCTGAAGATAGTCCGAATTGGAGACCAATATGGAGGCAATGGAATTGCCATGGAAACTTTCCCCCTGCCCAGCCAGCGAAAACAAGTCCATCTGCTTGATTGAGGCATTCGCTGTGCTTTCCGTAGCAGTCAATGGCTCGTCTATCACGGCTATTTTCACATTATTGCCGCGGCTCGTGTCGCCCTTGTCAATCTTAAGCCAGTCAAGCAGGGATTTTCTGAATGGCACCATCCCGCTGCTTACATGCTCAATTGGCTTTGACACCTGGAAATCCAGTTCAAAGTGAAGCGTCCCCATCTCCGCCAAGAGCCTTTCCATTGTGGTTCTGTCCGCCGTAAGCGCCACTGAACGCAATTGCTGAAGAACATTATCGGGCGCAATGCCCATTTGAGCAAGCAATGCCAGCAATCTGGCATACTCCGCATCGGTTCTGGCGACGATGTTGTAAGCCACAGACCTGCCTGGTGCCAATGGCTTCTGAGCATCGTCTTCCAACGGCTTTGCCTCTGCCCCAGCACCACCGTCCTCCGGCTTCAAGGTCACTTCTTTGGATTCCTCTTTTTGAACTGATGCCTCGTCCCCGTCTTGCATAAAACGGCCACTCGGAAACACATACAGCCAGAGTGCAACAACAATGCAGAGGACAACCAGCGCAACTCCTATTTTCGCAATCGCATTATTAGTGTCCATCGTCATGCCCTCATGTCTTATAATAATTTTGCGCTAGTTTTGAAATTACCTCGTAATATAAAATGATACACACAATGTCCACTAGTTTTGTCATATTTCTCTATTTTTCTTGTGCAGCCACGGCCACATTACAAGTATAAAAAGCATTTCGCCTTTTAGTCCTTTACTTTTCTGTTGAGATAGCTATATTCTTGCTTGATATTTTACCTGACTTCCACCATGACAACCTTGGAGCGAAAATGAAGACATTGCATCTCACCACAAAGAAAAGCAAGGCAAAAGGCACTTTTTCCACAATCGCTGGAGTGATGGAGGAAATAGCCAGGCTCGCCAAGATGGGCGAGGCGCCTGACGGCGTCAGCGTTGTTTGTGCGCCAGGCACCTATGCAATCAGCGAGGCAATGGTATTTGAGCCAGGCTTGATGCCAATCACCTTCACTGCGGAAAAGGCTGGGGAAACAGTATTCGACGGCGGCGTCCACATCCGTAAATGGACCAAGGCAAAACTTAATGGAAAGGACGCCCTCTGCGCAGACGTGCCAGCAGCCTGCATTGCGGACAATTCACTGCCGCAGGTGTTCTTCAACGGCAAACGCGGCAACAATGCCCCATGGCCAAAGAACAAGGAAGGCTTCGCGCCTGCGGATATTCCACAGGACGACACCATAAAGGAATACTTCCCGCTCAAGGACAAGGTATTCAAGAAGGAATGGGC
Source organism: Victivallales bacterium (assembly GCA_017543165.1). Next base: position 4,269 of record JAFYGL010000134.1, read on the forward strand.
AAAGGACAAGGGACTTCAGGCTCTTGTCATACATCTTTGGAGCGAAAGCAATCTGGCGGTCACTGGCTTTGACGAGAAGAGCAACTATGTGAAACTTGCCCCAAAGATCACATACGCGGTGCGCGCATCATCAAGGCTGTTCCTGAAAAACCTGAAGGAAGCCTTCACAGAGCCAGGCGAGTACTATTTCGATGCCAAGGCGAAGAAGTTGTACTACCTGCCTGAAAAAGGCGAGACCGATGTTGACTGCGTAATCCCAGGGCACTTCCCCATGGCTGTGGTCGCGGGCATTCCCGAAAATGAAATCTATGTGGAAAACATCAACTTCGAGGGCATCGTTTTCCAGTACGCTGGCGGCGGGCGCCCCCGCTATGGCAAGAACTTTGATTTGTGCCAGCCCAATCTGCCCAAGATACCCAATGGCTTCAATACATACATGTTCGCGCTGGCTGCAAAGGAAAGCCAGGTCATGAACGACGCCTCCAACCAGTCGGAAGTGCATCTGCCTGGCATACTCACCTACAATGGTGCCCGCAACTGCACAATCAAGGACTGCCGCATTGAAAAATGCGGCTGGAATGGCATACATTTCGCGTTCGGATGCGAAAACATGAATGTCACTGGCTGCGAAATCACCGACATGGGCGGCGGCGGCGTATATATATGCGGTCCAGGCAGCAAAATCAGGACCAATGCCACTGACACCAGGAAAATCACCATCACGGAAAACCATATCCACAAATGCGGCAGGTATTACCTCTGTGCAGTAGGCGTCAATGTGGGGAACACAAAGGGCGTGCTTGTGGAGCACAATGACATAGACGACCTCTACTACACTGGCATTTCCGTCGGCTGGGTATGGGGCTATGCGGAATCGTCCACCGCGGAAATC
>JAFYGL010000135.1 GCA_017543165.1 Victivallales bacterium
GAAGGGACGAAGGGACGAAAGAGACGAAGGGACGAAGGGACGAAAGAGACGAAGGGACGAAGATACGAAAGCCAAAGAAAACGACTCTTGCCCCTTCCGTCCCTTCCATCCCTGCAAGGTGGGGTCAAACTGACCTATTACGAACAGAACCTGCAAAAAATCTTGCGCATTCTGGAACACTTCCTTTCAAAACTTGTCTATACAGTTTATATTGTTTCAAAGGCAGGAATCATGTGTTTATGGAGGCCATCAAAAATGAAAATATCCACTTGTCGAATGGACAATTTCAAGGGAGTGTCAAAAATGCACATCTTCATTCTGTTGCTTTGTTTTATTGGTGCTGTTGCCTCTGCGCAGAACATGATTCCAAGGCCGCCGCATCCGCCGATACCGCCGCTGCCGCCCATTGTCGTCAAGGTGCCTGTCATTGACAATATCATGCCTGTGCAGGTGACGGATGTGGAGATAGAGGCGAATGTGGACGGCGTTCTCACCGAGACCACGGTGACTATGACGCTCCACAATCCCAACGGTCGCATTCTGGAGGGCGAACTGAACTTCCCATTGCCCGCAGGTGCAACTGTGGCGGGATATGCGCTTGACATAAATGGCAAGATGGTTGACGGCGTCATTGTGGAGAAGGAGAAGGCCCGTGCCGTGTTCGACGAGGTGGTGCGGCAGGGCGTAGATCCTGGGATGGCAGAGCAGGTGGGCGGCAACATGTTCCGCACGAAGGTCTATCCCATCAATGCCAATGGCGACAGGCACGTGAGGGTGCGCTATGTGGCCACCACGCTTTCCGTCACAGAAAATGGAAGCCGTTCCTCCTATTATGTTCAGCCCTTGAACTTCCCCGACAAACTTGCCAGTTTCAAACTGAAATTGAACGTGGCGGCGGCAATTCAGCCGCCCAAGGTGGTGTCTGGCTCACTCGGCAATCTGGAATTCCAGAAATGGAAGACCGTATATACCGCCAATACCGAATTGAAGGACATTGCGCTGACGGAAGACCTTTACGTGGCGGTCATGACCAGGCCTGACGAATCCTTCCTGCACCAGGGAGCTAGCGACGGCAGCGACTACTTCGCCTACAACTACACGGTTGATACGGCCAGTTTGAAGAAAAGTCTGCCACGCTCGCAGGAACCTGTGATTCTCTGGGACGCATCCATGTCCCGCGAAAAATCTGACCATGCCTTGGAAATTGCCTTCATCAAGGCGGCTTTCGGGCAGGCTGGGAAACTGACGCTTATTGCCTTCCGCAATACGCCAGAGGCGCCTGTGGTTTTTGCATCCGCGGATGAATTGACCAAGGCACTGGAGGGTATCATCTACGATGGCGCCACCAATTTGGCCGCCGCTGTCGCCGCCATCCCTGAAAAGGCGGAGGCATATCTCTTCTCCGATGGACTGGACAATTTCTCAATGGAGGCGGCTTCCGCCAAGGCCGCGCGTTTCTGCGCCTTCACGGCGGACAAGCAGTTGAACGCCTCGGCACTCAAGGCACTGGTTGGCAATGGCTTGTTCATGGATTTGCGCGGCATCTCTACGGAGGACGCCGTCAAGTTGCTGGATATGCCACGCCCATTCCTTGCCTCCGCCACCTGCGATGGAAAGAAACTTGCCGAAGTCGCCTGGCAGTTTGACGGGGACCGCCTGGCCGTGGCGGGAAAACTGCCCGAAGGCGCCAAGAAACTGGCATTTGAACTGTCAATTGCGGGGACAATCGTGCGCCGTGAGCTCGCCGTTGCAGAGGAGAACGGACTTGAGGCAGGAACGCTGCTACGCACCAACTACGGGCAACTCAGGATTGCGGAACTACTTGCAACAGGCGCTCCTTCGCAGGATGTTACCGCAGCTGGCAAACTCTATGGCCTTGTCACACCAGGTACATCGCTGCTGGTGCTGGACAATATCTCACAGTATCTGCGCTACAACATTCGCCCTCCAGAGAGCCTGCCCGAAATGAGGGCGCAATACGATGCACAGCACAAGGAGGACAAGAACAGCCAGTGGGGTGAATCATTCAAACTCCAGGAGAACGACATCAAGTCTGTGCTGAATATGTGGAAGAGCCTGAATGCCTGGTATGACAAGGAATATCCCAAGGTCGCAAATACCAGCGGGCAGGCCAAGGCTGAATCTGCGTCAGGTGGCAGAAGTGGAATATTAGGCTTCATCAGCAATGGTGTTGCGCGTTCCAGGGTGTCTGGTGCGGTGGCAGATGCCGAAGATGGTGCGGCTGTAAATCCCAGTGCGCCAGCCGCGGCACGAGAAATGTCAAAGTCCGCGCCAGACGGAAATGGCTCTGGCGGCGTAAAGATGGTGTTGCAGGCATGGGATCCCAGGACGCCGTATATCGACGCATTGAAGAATGCCAAGAAGAATGCCTACCAGGTATATCTGGCTCAGCGCAAAGACTATGGCGCCTCTGCTGGCTTCTATATGGACTGCGCGGACTTCTTCGAGAAGGCGGGCGACAGGAAAACCGCACTCCGCGTCCTCTCCAACCTGGCGGAGATGGAACTGGAAAACAAGCAGGTGCTGCGCATACTGGGCTACAAACTGCGCTTCTGGGGCGAACTGGAGGCGTCAGCCGCCGTGTTCAAGGCAGTGCTGAAACTGGCCCCTGAGGAGCCACAGTCCTACCGCGACCTGGCACTGGTGCTGGACGATTTGGAGCGCTTCCAGGAGGCCGTCGATATGATGCTCAATGTAGTCAAGCACAGGTTTGACGGGCGTTTCCATGAGATGGAACTCATTGCATTGACGGAAATCAACCGCATGATTCTACGGGCGGAACGCAAGGGCATTGTCATCAAGAATGTTGACAAGCAGTTCATCAAGCCCATACAGACCGATATCCGCGTCGTCATCAACTGGGACACCGACATGAGCGACATGGATTTGTGGGTGACAGACAACTTTGGCGAAAAGTGCTTCTACAGCCACCGCTTCACCTCCACGGGCGGGCGTAATTCATGGGACTTCACACAGGGCTATGGCCCCGAGGAATTCATGATTCGCAACGCAGCCAAGGGCAAGTACAAGGTGCAGACCGACTACTACGGAACCCATACCCAGAAGGTGCTTGGCCCAGTGACGCTTTATGCGGAGGTTTACACCAACTATGGACGTCCTGATGAAAGCAGGCAGTTCCTTGCATATCGGCTGGATTCCCGCAAGCAGGTCATAGATGTGGCCACCATCGACCATGACGGCATCAGCAAGCCAGGGCGTTACGACAAGCCATTCATGTACCAGGTCAAGAAGGGCGATACGCTGAAATCGATTGCGACGCACTTCTACGGCGATGAGAGCTATGTGGAGGACATAGTCGCCGCCAATCCTGGCATGACAATTGGCATGAAAATGGGCGCCAAACTGAAAATCGGCACCATCATCACGCTTCCAGCCACAAGAAAGGAGAAATAGGCCATTTTAGGGGTAATATCAAAACTGCCAATGTGGGCGCCGATTTTTATGTGGGCGCCTAGGCGGCGCCCACATGAACACGGTGCCCATTCAGGTTGCCAATAAGTTTATTTCAGGAAGTATTTCATCCAGGCGTAGAAGGTGTCGCCGATTTGCCTGTAGCCTGCTGCCGCTGGGTGCACGCCATTGGTCTGCCGTGTTATTTCGGCCATATTGTCAAGATTGACGTTTTCCGTTGCAGACGGGAAGTTGTTTTCGCAATCGAGGTTGAGGCTGGTGGGGATGATGAAGACCTTTTTGTCAGCGTAGTTCTTGAATTTTTCCAGCATTGCCTGGTTGAGCGCGTGCTGGTTTTTCTTGTACTGCCAGCGTGTCTGCCCGCAGGTGTAGCTTCTGCCGAATGCGTCTTGCGAGCTTGCGCCTGGCGTCACGAGGCCCACGCCGATGATGGCGTTTGGCGCGTCCTTGCGGGCTGCTGCGATAAGTTTGTCCGCATTGTCAAGGATGGACTTGATTCTTTCTGGGCGGTTTTCATCTGTTGCGCTGAAGATGTCATTGACGCCCAGCTGGAATGTGATGAAGTCTGGCGCCTTCCCGCCATTGTAGATGTTGAAGTAGTTCTGGAAGTCCAGCGCAGGTTTGCCGTCCACCTTGTTTATGAAACGGCTGGCGATGTCGTATGGCTTCGGCTTCCCAGGTTTTTTAGGCGGCTCCGTGCGGTTGATGAATGAATCCCAGCGCCAGCCAGCCCAGCCTTCGTGGGCGACGCCGTCGGGCTGCGGCTTGTAGCCAGGGCCGTTGGAACCCACCATTTTCACTTTCGGGTTGCCAGTCGTCTGGAAATTGGCCAGAATGCGGGTGGGATATACGCAGGCGTTGGTCAGGCTGTCGCCCACGATGAGGATTGAAATGTCCTTGCCTTCGCCTGCATTGTCAGGCGCCACATGGATTTTCATTGACGCCTCCGCCAGGACACCGCTTTCGTCAATTACCGTTACAGACCAGGGATAGGTGCCCACCTCATCTTTTTCTGGTGTGTAAGTCCAGCGTTTCTTGTCGTTGCGCCCCTTTGGGCAGGTTACATCGAACACATAGTTGTCCGGATTGATGACCAATACAATATTGTCAAAATAGACGTTGATCTCCTTGCCAGGCACGGCATAGATGCATTCTGGCAGCTGCAACTGCACCTTGTTGGCTGGGGCGACAGCCGTTTGCTGAGTTTTGGGCGCTTCCTGTGCATAAAGACCTGCGACCAGAAGGGAACAGGCGATGAGTGACTTGATCTTCATGTTGAAATCCTTGGGTTATGTGGTTTGCGAAAATAAACAAGGGTACTATCACCCTTTCGGCGAAGTTTGCAAGTTGGACATTGGGTAATAACCAGGATACTGGCAACATTGCGGGACTACGCTTTTCATTTCAGCATAATCGGTTATATTTTCGCCTAAATTTCCAACGTAAAAAACACAGGTGAAAACTACTATGTCTTCATTGGATAAAGTACGCAACATTAGCATAATCGCCCACATCGACGCAGGTAAGACCAGCACCACGGAGGGCTTCCTCTTCTTCTCGGGGCTGACGCATCGCTACGGCACGATTGACACTGGCACCACGGTGATGGACTTCCTGCCGCAGGAACGGGACCGCGGCATAACCATCGCCGCTGCAGCCGCCACGATTCCATGGGGCGAGTATTCCTACCACTTGATTGACACTCCTGGACACATTGACTTCACTGCGGAGGTGGAACGCTCCCTGCGCGTGATTGACGGCGCAGTCGTGATATTCAGCGCGGTGGAGGGTGTTGAGGCGCAGAGCGAGAAGGTCTGGCGCCAGGCGGATGGATATTCCCTGCCCAAGATTGCATTCGTGAACAAGATGGACCGCATTGGCGCGTCATTTGAGCGTACCGTCGCCGAAATCAACGAGAAATTCGGCAATTGCGCATTGCCAATGCAGGCGCCACTGGGATTGGAGAATGACTTCTGCGGCATGATAGACCTGCTTGCCAGGAAGCAAATACACTTCTCTGGCGAAAAATGCGAGGAACTGCACAGGGAGGACTTGCTGCCAGAACAGGAGGAAATCTGGCAGAACGCCTACACTGAATTGCTGGAAAAAGTGGCAGACCATTCGGACGAGGTGGCGGAACTGTACTTGAGCGAGGAGGAGGTCCCGTTGGATTTGCTGAAGTCGGAGATACGCCGCCTGACCTGGGAACGGAAACTGGTGCCCGTGTTTCTGGGCAGCGCCAAGAAGTGCATGGGCATACAGCCATTGGCTGACGCGGTGGGCGAATATCTGCCATCGCCGTTGGATTGCCCGCCCAGAAAGGCCTTCATCGTGAAGACCGAGGAGGAGACGGACATTGCCCCAAGCACAAAGGGCGACTTCACTGGCTTCATATTCAAGGTCAACGCCTCAAAGACGGCGGACCTGTTCTTCCTGCGCGTGTATTCTGGCGTGCTGAAGACGAATGCCACTGTCACCAACGCCCGCACTGGCGAAAAGGTGCGGGCGCGGCAGATTTTCAAAATATATGCCAAGAACACGGAACTGGTGGAAGAGGCCACGGTGGGCGACATCGTGGGCATAACGGGATTGAAGGACTGCGGCATAGGTGACACTCTTTGCGACGGCAGGCACGTTGTGGCATTCGACAAGATCACATTCCCAGAACCTGTCATCTCAATGGTGGTGGAGCCAAAGTCAATCAAGGACAAGGACAAACTGGACGAGGCGTTGTCCATGCTGTGCCGTGAGGACCAGACCTTGACACAGTCCATTTCCGAGGATACGCACCAGCGCATACTCTCTGGCATGGGCGAACTGCACCTGGAAATCAACATGAAGCGCTTGACGGACGATTTCAACCTGGACATTCGCTGCGGCGAACCACGGGTGGCATACCGCGAGACCTTGAACGCCGCAACCATTGAGAAGGTGGATTTCGACAGGGTGTTCGGCGACACGCATCTTGCCGCGGGAGTGACGGTGGAATTCCGCCCGCTGCCAAAGGTCGGCTCCATGTTCGAGGTGAAAAACGAGGTCAGGGATGTGGTGAACATACCGAAGATAATGTTCCATACGGCAGAGCGCACTCTGGCGGAGGCAATACACACTGGCGGCCTCAATGGATACCAGATGATCTATGTGGAGGCCATTCTGAAGGAATTGAAATACACTCCAGACTTGACTACTGAAGGCGCCGTGGCTGGCGCTGTGCAGGAGGCTGTGAACCAGGCACTGACCAAGGTTGGCACCATGATACTGGAGCCAATCATGCACCTGGAAGTCACCGTGCCTGACGACTGCACGGGCGAAATCACCATGTACTTGCAGCCCCGCCGCGCGGTGATACACGACATTGCCAGCGCAGGCAGCGCGAAGAAGATTATCTGCGAGGTGCCTCTGGCGGAAATGTTCGGATTCGGCAAGGCATTGCCGCGACTGACTGGCGGCAGAGGCACATTCACCATGGAACCCAGCGGCTACCAGGA
>JAFYGL010000136.1 GCA_017543165.1 Victivallales bacterium
GGGCATTGTTCTTTCGCCTCCCAATCTTCCTGGCTGGGATGGCGTTCCCGTCACGCAGATGCTGACGGAACGCTTCGGCGGCAGGGCGCGCCTGATGAATGACGCAAACGCTGGTGCTTTGGCCGAATGGAAGTTCGGTGCGGGGCGCGGTACACGCAACATGGTGTTCCTGACGCACGGTACAGGCATGGGGGGCGGTCTGATTCTCGATGGTCGTCTCTATGAAGGCACCACGGGCGATGCTGGCGAAGCAGGCCATATTCGAATGGCGCCAGATGGACCGATTGGCTACGGCAAGCCTGGTTCCTTCGAGGGTTTCTGCTCTGGAGCAGGCATCGCCAGGCTGGCTAAAGGGCGCATCCCTGGCATGCCAGAACCTACTGCAAAGGAGGTGGCGGAGGCAGCCGAATGCGGCTGCCCCGAGGCCATTGCCGTTATGAACGAAAGTGGAATGTGGCTGGGCAGGGCCCTTGCCATTCTTATTGACATTCTGAACCCCGAGATGATTGTCCTCGGGTCGATTTTTATGCGCAGTGGCCATCTATTGGAAACGGCCATGCGGCGCGAACTTGAGGCGGAGGCATTGCCGTCGGCCCTGGCAGCCTGCCGCATCGTCCCAGCGCAACTCGGCGAACGGACTGGCATCATCGCCGCCGTCACCGTGGCCTTGGAGGCGTTTTTGAATGGGGGCGCGCCTGTGGCGTAGCCGATGCGGCGTAACACGCCCCTGGGGCGACCGTATGCGCGCGTTGCGCGCACCCGTGCTTGGAGCGCACCCATACGGGGACCCCAAGTGTGCAAAGCTCTCAGAAGTGCTCATCTGCTACTGTGCCATCTCCGCCCTGATAGTGCTCCCCTTCAGGGTACCCATGGTTCTCCAGCCACCATACCTTGATTCGCCTGGATAGGACTTACCAAACTCTGCCCCTGCAAGCAGTTCTCGAAAAACGCTCTACCGCTTTGATCTCTTCCATTCAAGAACGCATTAAAAGAAAGCGGGAAAAGTTTTAGGGTTCCAAAGTGATGTCCTTGTTCATTGGTTCGATTGCATCAATTAGCTTCACAACATCTTCCCAGCGGAACCTCACGGCTCCCCCGATTCTAACCTTTGGGAGCGGGATGCGGCCTTCAGCCAGCCCCCTTTTCAAGGTGCTCTCACCTATGGCAAGAATATCAGCCACTTGATGCAAATCCAAGAGGCGCTTTTCTGGCTCCTTGGGCATCTCGCCTTTCTTGGCAAGTTCCGTGAGGACGTAGCGTATAGCCTGCACTTCCTCCCACGAAACCACATCCGCTTCATAGAACAGCAACATCGCCTTGACAACGATCTTTGCTGTGGTAGGGCGAATCCTCATGTTGGAGCTAATGGATGAGTCGTGTTTCATACCAATTACTATCCTAAAAGTCGGATAATTGCTTCACGATTTGGCAACGCTGAGTATTTTCACGCTTGAGAGCCACCGTTTTCACGCTTGAGAGCCACCCTGTTTGCGTATTATCACGCTTGGGAGCCACCGTTAAATATAGTATGCAAAATTCCATTTGCAATTCATTGAATTATATTTTTGTGTCTTTGGGGGACGTATTCGGTAATTTCCCCTTTTCTGCGCCACGGCTTTGGTTGCCATGGCGTTTTCAGCATTTGTCAAATAGGCTTTCACGGCATAAGGCTCAAATGCCGTTTATTCATGACCGATAATGACGAATGCCTGGGAAACGCCATGCGGGTCGTCATGCCGTGGCTTCGAAAGGGAAGTCTCCTTCAACGCTCATGGCATGGCAAATGGCCAGGAAGGGAGAGCTCCGCAAGCCTGACTGGAACCCTGCCTCAATCCACATCTAGTGTGTGGTATGCTCTCAAGACTGAAAAAAACGGGGTGGCTCTCAAGCGTGAAAACGGTGGCTCTCAAGCGTGAAAATACTCAACCCCGGCAATAGAGACAAACGGGGAGAAGGCATGGTTTCCGTCGCCGTTCCGGCTTCCAAACGCCGTCTCTTTCCCACGAAAGAGACTGGGAAATGGAAAGCCGTAAACGCCATTGTTTGAGGTGCTTACGGCTGAAAACGAAGAAGCCCGCGGCAGTCGTGGACTTTGTGGGCCTCTTGAAATGGGGTGGTGGCTCTGAAGCGTGAAAATACTCAGTTTGCAACCGTGTGGCGTGGGATTGGCGTGCAACGCAAACAACATTGCTATGATTTGCAAATGATTAGAGGTAAATTATAGTATAATCGTTGTTGTAGTTGCAAGTTTCCTGCCATTGCACATCGTAAGCGATTGTATGAGAAAACTGTTCATCATTTCTTCTTTGTTGCTTTTGTCTCTCTGCGGGACGGGGTGCGTGCGTATTGCCGAGACAATAACCGCAGGAGGTCTTCCTCCACCATATTGCATTTATTCTGGCACAATAGGACTCATTGGCTTTCCTGTTGGTTCTGCCGTAATGGGGGAAGGTTTTCACGAAAAGGTCCTTTTGCCGATATCACTATTACCACTAGTTGTCGTGGATCTTCCTCTGGAACTTGCGGTGGACACCATCTGCCTGCCAGCTGACCTCATACATTATGCGCAATATTGCAGCAATCCACCGTTGGACAAGTATCTGAGAGACAACGACCTAGAAGGGCTAGAAAAGAAACTGAAGGATGGCGTTTCGCCGAATGTCATCACTCGCTGGTTCCACGAAAGAAAGCCATTGCTGTACCTGGCATACGAGAACCATAATGAAGAGGCCTTTGAGTTGCTGCTCGAATATGGCGCAATGGTCCCGACTGAGTTGCTTCAGGTTGAGGATAATCTGGACGAATACACCTACAGGATGTTGCAAAGAGTGTTCAGGGATGGTTGTCCGAAAGAACTCCAGATTCAAGCACTGAAAGACAGCTTTTCCTATTGGATTCTAAAGTACTTGATGCGTCAGGAGGAGGCGTCGCCCAATGACAGGCTGCTTGTTGAC
>JAFYGL010000137.1 GCA_017543165.1 Victivallales bacterium
GCGGAATACGGTCAGTATTTTGGCTCCCGCGTCATTGAAGGTTCTGGCTGTCTCGAGTATGCCATGCCCGTATGCGTCCGCCTTGATGACAGGCGCAAGTGTCTTGGTGGGAAATGCCCTTTGTATTGCAAGGAAATTGTCCCTTAGCACCGTATAATCAACTTTGACAATTGTTGGTAACATCTCGTTTCTCCTTTTGATTGATGTAGATTGATTGACGCGGGGCTGAAGCCCCGCGCTCCGATAACGCGTGGATAGCCCCCGCGCTTCGATAACGCGTGGATAGCCCCGCGCTCCGATAATGCGTGGATAGCTCCCGCGCTCCGATAGCCCCGCGCTCCGAGTATCTACTGCATTTTCAGTAGTGCCCTCAAGTCTTCTTTGTTGAGTTTTGCTGGCAGGCCAGTGCCCTCGTTGATGACAGTGTCCGCCAGGCGACGCTTCTGTGTTTGCAGCTGTAGGACGCGTTCCTCGATGGTATCCTTTGTGACCAGTCTGTATGCGAATACGGGGCAGGTCTGGCCAATGCGGTATGCGCGGTCTATTGCCTGTGCCTCCGCTGCGGGGTTCCACCAGGGATCCACCAGGTACACATATTCCGCCGCAGTCAGGTTAAGGCCCACGCCGCCCGCCTTCAGCGAAATCAGAAACACCTTTTTCTCTGCGTCGTTGCTGAATGACGCCACCAGTTGGGCCCTGTCCTTTGTCTCGCCGTCCAGGTAGCAGTATCCCATGTCCAGTTTTTCCAGGCGCGCTCTGATGATTTTCAGGAAAGAAGTGAACTGTGAGAATACAAGTGCCTTGTGCCCCTCGGCCACCACTGCCTCCAGATTGCCTAGCAGCAATTCCAACTTGGAGGAATTCTCGTTTGACTTGGCGGGGTTAAGCAGGCCAGGATGGCAGGCCGCCTGGCGCAGGCGGGTAAGTGCCGCCAGAACCTGCATGTCCTGGGGCTTGCTGTCGTCGTCGCCGAACAGTTCCTTCTGGTAGTATGCCAGCAACTGGTCGTACTGCGCCTTTTCATCATCCTCCATATTGCAGAACAGCAGTTGCTCCGTCTTTGGCGGCAGGTCCTTTGCCACCTCCTGTTTTGTGCGGCGCAGGATGAATGGCTTCACCCCATTGCGCAATGCCTCCAGGGATGCCTGGGACTTTTTCAGGAAGGCGGAGATATTGAACATGCCTGGATTCAGAAAATCCAACTGGCTGAAAAGTTCAGCCAGGCTGTTTTCAATTGGCGTGCCAGTCATGGCGATTCTGTAGTGCGCCTTGATGCAGCGGGCGGCCTGTGCGCTGGAACTGTCATGGTTCTTTATGTTCTGTGATTCGTCCAGAATGCAGTATTCAAAGTCAATGCCGCCCATTTTGGCGGCGTCATTGCGCAAAGTGCCGTATGTGGTGAAGACAATGTCGTACTTGTTGAACAAGTCCTGGCTGATTCTGCGGCCAGGACCATGGTGCACCAGGCTTGTCATCTGCGGCGCGAATTTCCTGCATTCCTCCTGCCAGTTGAATATGAGTGAAAATGGCAGCACCACCAGTGAGGGCAGGTGCCTGGGACGGAGGCGCACATCCTCCAACAGTGCAAGGACCTGCACGGTCTTGCCCAGCCCCATGTCGTCCGCCAGGCAAGCGCCCAGATGTGCCTTCTGCATGGCCATTAGCCAGCCCAGGCCTACTTCCTGGTATTGACGCAAAATGGCATTGAACGAGGCAGGCGCCTTTGCGGGGGCCGGCGTCTCCACTGCCTCCAGTTCAGCCAGGGCAGTGCGTATTTCCTGGCTTGCCTCTGCCAGTCGCTGGTCCAGCAAGGCGTTCACTATGGTTGCCTGCTGTATCCTGAAGCGCAGTTTTTCGCTGTGGACCTCGCCCAGCTGTGTCAGTGCCGTGAAATTGAGGAGCCATTCTTCTGGCAGAATGCCGTATGTGCCATCGTCAAGCACAACTGTATTGCCTCCGTTCTTGCAGGCTGCCAGCAGTTCCGGCACGGGTATTTCCTTTCCGTCGAAGGATAGGCCAGACGACATTTCAAACCAGTCCAGCCCTGAACTGACGGAAGGCATTTTCACAGTTGGCTTGCTGTATGACTTGCCCTGGGCATTGACCTTCCATCCCTCCATGACCAGTGTTCTCACTGCCTTGTCCAGAAGCGCAGGTTCCAGTTTCCAGCCGATTTCTTCTCGGACTGGGCTTTTGTTGTATCTGAAGCCCAGTTGGTTCAGGCGTGTACGGAGGCGGTTTTCCTCCAGAGCATCCCGCAAAATCACGGTGGTTCCGCGAGTTATGCGCATTTCTGGCATGTCTGCGATGCTGTCTTCTATGGTGAAATTTCCGTATGCGAAGGACACCTCGCAGTGCAGCATTTCCTTGTCTCCCAGCAGGTATTTTGCAGTGCGCACGTATAGTTGCCCCGTCGGCAATGCCTGCAATTGTGTCAGTTGCTGGCCGCCTGGTGCGTCTTGTATCGGCAGTTCTGTGGCGCTGGTGAGATTGAATGTGAATCGTTCCGCCTCGGACACATCCATTTCCAGTGAATGCCGTCCCGTGAAAGGCCCCAGAAGGCATGCGCCTCCCAGCAGATCCGCCTGTATGATTTGGTTTTCGCTAATCACGAAGGCGGCCTTTCTTGGAAGCGGCGGATTCCATGGCGGCTGGAA
>JAFYGL010000018.1 GCA_017543165.1 Victivallales bacterium
CTGCCTTCTTTCATACCTTCTTCCCTGCCTTCCTTCATGCCTTTCCTCATGCCCGAGTTAAAGCTGCTCCTCCTCATCATTGTAACTGCCCTGCACATATTGACATGCCCTCCGTTTTCGTCCTCGTTGACTGTCTCCAAATCCATATTGTAATACACCTTCAGGAAGTCCAGGGTTGACCTGCGCAGGTGGATGCCGTTGATTTCCTTCGCAAACTCATTCAGGCTGCCCTGGTTTCTAGAGGCTGGGAAAGAACATAGCACAACTTTCCAATCTGTACATAGACGGGAGAGAAAATTATCGTCCAAATTGTATGGGTCTATCAGCACTATGTTGCCCTGCTCCGCAAATTGCACGACATCGTCGTCCCTGTAGTCCGCCAGATCCACAAACGAGCGCGCCCCCGTCCAGGCTGACTTGCCGAAATTCAGCACCAGCGTCACCACCAGTGGCAGCCTGCGCCGCCTGCTGTACCTGGGCTCCTTCACCAGGCGTGAATACTCCCGTATGTTGTATTCGTGGACGCGCAGCGGCATTTTCCAGTCCGGCGTCCCCTGCACCTCAATGCACAGCACAAAGCCGTGTCCGCCGCCAGTGTCCACGAAGAACGCCAGGTCCCTGAAGCGGTTGTCGGTTGCAATGGCGCCATTCCTTCGCGTCAGCGCATTGAGCTCCACGGGCCGCGGCGTGAGCATTTCAGGCCTCACGACCGCCATGCCGCCGTATATCCTGGCGTTGACCAGATTCGCCACCATGTCCATGTCCTGGAACATCATCTTCGCCGCGGCGTCAAGCACCATCCCAGTGCTTGCCTCCTCTCTTATGCCAGTGTCGTTTTCGTTTTCCATATACAAGACTCCCTTCAATATAATTCCACCTGTTCTCGACGCGCCCTAATTTACACTGGCAATCCAACTTGTCAAATGCGTTTTCTGTTGTTTTGTGATTTTTAAATTATGGTATTAAAGAATTTATGTATTTTTAAATAATACTATAATAAAGAAAGAAATGAAAGGCATTATACAACATAAAATGGCATTTATTGCATAAGCAAGTGCTTTTCAGGGACCAAAGGGACGAAGGGACCAAAGGGACCAAAGGGACAATCTGTGTGAATGTCTCTTCGTCCCTTCGTCCCTTCGTCCCTTCGTCCCTTCGTCCCTTCGTCCCTTCGGTCCCTTTGTCCCTTGAAATAATAGCCCAATCAACAATCATCCTGTTAACCAGGAGTTGGCAATGGGGAACATAGCTTCAATAAAAAAACTCTGCGTCTTTGCGTCTTTGCGCCTCCGCGCCTCTGCGTTAAAAACTCTGCGCCTCTGCGTTAAATATGTTCGCTCCAGGCGGTGCAGATGCGGACGGTTTCCATGGCGTCCCTGGCGTATTTGTCGGCGTGGATGCTGTCTGCGTATTCCTGTGTCAAAACAGCGCCGCCCACGATGACCTTGCACCAGGGCGCATTCTTGTGAACCAGGGCAATAGTCTCCTCCATTGCGCCCACGGTGGTTGTCATCAGCGCGGAAAGTCCCGCGACAGGTGCATGCAGCTCCAGCACCTTGTCCAGAATAGCCTGCGGTGCAACGTCCTTTCCTAAATCAATCACCTGGAAGCCATAGTTCTCCAGCAATAAATGCACGATGTTCTTGCCGATATCGTGGATGTCGCCCTTCACCGTCGCCAGCACCACCTGGCATTTGGGCTTGGTGCTTTCATTTGAGACATTTGCCTTCTCCTTGATTTTGCCGAAGGAGGCGCTGGCTGCCTCGGCGCTCATGAGAAGCTGCGGCAGATACACGCTCTTCTTCTCAAAGCCACGCCCGACGATGTCCAGCGCGGGAATGATGTCCTCCTGCACGATGGCCATGGGTTCCATGCTTTGCAGCAGTGTGGCCGTGATGGCGCCTGCCTCCTTGACCAGCCCTTTCACAATGGCGTGCTGCAACTGGGATTTTCCTTCCTCCTGCGTCACAGGCGCAGCCTCTGGCTTCTGCGCAGCAGACGTCGCAGGCGCATAATTTGCGGCAAATGCCATGTAATCGCTGCAATTGGCATCCAGCCCGCGCAATGCACGGTATGTGAAATAGGCCTTCATCATCTCGTCGGAGAAGGGATTCATGATTGCGGCGGACAGCCCCTTGCTCAGTGCCATTGTGAAGAATGTGCCGTTGACGAGGTCCCTGTTGGGCAGGCCAAATGACACATTGGACACGCCCAGCGATGTATGGCAGCCCATCTCCCCCGCGATGACGGCTATCGCGCCCAAGGTGGCATTTGCGGCATTCTGGTCCGCGCTGATGGTCATTGCCAGTGTATCGAAGATGAGGTCCTTCTTGTCCAGGCCATATTGCCTGGCTGTGTCCAGTATCTTTCTGGCGATTGCGACGCGTCCCTCCGCGGTTTCGGGGATGCCCTTTTCGTCCAGTGTCAGAGCCACCACCAGCCCGCCGTACTTCTTCACCAGGGGGAAGATGGCCTTCATGCTCTCTTCCTTGCCATTGACGGAATTGATCATTGCCTTGCCATTGTAGTAGCGCAACGCCTTCTCCATGGCCTCTGGAGATGCGGTGTCAATTTGCAAAGGCAGGTCAATTACCGCCTGCAATTCCCTGACGGAGGCCAGCAGCATCTCGGTCTCGTTGATTTCAGGCAGCCCCACGTTAACATCCAGAACATGCACGCCCTTTTCCTGCTGCTTGAGGCCCTCGCTCAGAATAAAGCCCATGTCATTCTCGCGCAGAGCCTGCTTCAGGCGCTTCTTGCCAGTGGGATTAATACGTTCGCCAATAAGCACAGGCGAGGCCCCGAACACAACGGCCTTCGTGTATGAGGACACCATGGTGTAATCATGATGCGCCACTGGCGCTGGCGCCTTGCCGCGCATGCGCGACACCACTTGCGATATGTATTCTGGCGTGGTGCCGCAGCAGCCGCCTGCCACCCGCACGCCCTCCTGCATCATTGCCGCGACGTCCTCGCCGAATTCCTCTGATCCCACATTGAACACGGTCCTGCCATTCACTGAACTTGGCATGCCAGCATTGGGTTTGAACAGCACAGGCACATCCGCATACTTGAGATACTCCCGCACCACTGGCATCAGCGCCTTTGGCCCCAGGGAACAGTTCACTCCCAGCGCATCCACGCCCATGCCTTGTAGCATCGCCACCATTGCGGCAGGGCAGGCGCCCGTCATCAATTTGCCATCCTCGCTGTATGCATTGGACACGAACACTGGCAAATCGCAGTTCTCCTTGACAGCCAGGAGCGCGGCCTTTGTCTCATAGCAGTCATTCATGGTCTCCAGCAGCACCAGGTCCGCCCCATTTTTCACACCGAGCCTGACGGTATTGGCGAATACGGAGACTGCCTCCTCGAAGTCGAAGTCGCCGAATGGTTTGAGCAACTTGCCCAACGGGCCAATGTCCAGCGCAATGTATTTTGCCTGGGGGGCATTGGCGGTCTCGCGGGCGGCGCGTGCATTGTCAAATGCCGCCGCGATGATGCGCTCCAGTTCGTCCTGCTGGAATTTCAAGGTGTTGGCGCCGAATGTATTTGAGCCGACCACGTTGCTGCCCGCCTCAAAATACGCGCGGTGTATGGCGATTATCTCCTCTGGATGGGAGATGTTCCAGCGCTCTGGATATTCGCCAGGCTGAAGCCCCCTGCTTTGCAGGATAGTGCCTGTGCCGCCATCCAAAAACACATTGTTGTCTGCCAAATATTCCCTGATGTCCATTGTTTTCTTTGTTTTTGTGTGGGCGCCGATGTCGGCGCCCACTCAAGTTGCCCTGGCAAAAACAACGCCAAGAGCATTACTATAATTCTATGTGTTTGTTTCCGCTAAGGCAACCTGAGTGGGCGCCGCCTCGGCGCCCACATTAGTTTATCCCCGCAATGGCTGTCACCGACTTTGTGGGTGTCATAAGCAGGCTGCTTGTCAGCGACAGGCCTATTTTTCTGTTGCAATCCAGTACCGCGAAAATCTGCGATTGCAATTCCAAAGGCAGGTCACCGTAGCCAGGGCTGAAGCGTGGGCGCAACGGGCCTTCCTGGCTGGCGATTTCCTCACAGAACACATCGCAGAGCGCCTCGATGCGCTCCGCGCCGATTGCCTGGCAGAACAGCGCCTTCACTGGCGAAATGCGGCCATATTTGGCGACCAGCCTGTCAGGCGCAATGCCCACGGTTGCGGCAAAAAGCAGGATTTTCTTGCAGCCAGAGAGATTTGCGGCCAGTGACCTGGACGCAACTTTTGCAAAGCCAAGGTCCAGTTCTTCACAATTTATTTGCGAGGACGCCGTCGGTACCGCCAAAGGAAAGAATCGCCAGCACACCTTGTATGAAAGGAGTGGCAGCAATTCCGCGATGCATTCCTCGAAAAGCGGCGCCTGTTCAGGAGGCAATTCCCTGGCTCCTGCGTAGCGCAGGGCCTCCCGCCTGTCCAGCGGTGGTTCAGGGATATTCTCTATGTGCAGGATGCCGTCACTCATTCTAGAGGCTCTTTCCCAGGATTGAGGAAAGATTGTCCATTATCTTGGCGGCCACATCTGGCTTGTTCATGCTATAGACATGCACATTCTTTATGCCGTTGGCGTACAAATCAATGATCTGGTCCGTGGCATAGACGATGCCCGCCTGCTTCATGGTGTCTGGATTGTCGCCAAAGCGGTCCACCAGACTCCTGAAGCGATGTGGCATGAATGACCCAGACAGTTTTATTGCCCGCTCCACCTGCTTTGCGTTGGTGATTGGCATGATTCCCGGCATGACTGGGACGGTTATCCCAGCCTCACGTATCTTGTAGAGGAAGCTGTAGAAAAGATTGTTGTCGAACACCATCTGCGTTGTCAGGAAATCGCACCCTGCGTCCACCTTTTCCTTAAGGTACTTGATGTCCTCCACCTGGTTTGCGCTTTCTGGATGCACCTCGGGATAGCAGGCGCCGCCGATGCAGAAATCCGCCTCTTGCTTCAACTGGCGCACCAATTCCACCGCGTTATGGTATGCCCAGGTGCTGCGGTCGCCTGAGGCGGCCAGTTCAGGCGTCAAATCGCCGCGCAGCGCCATGACATTCTCAATGCCAGCCGCCTTCATGTCCGCAATGCGCTGCCGCACAGTTTCCTGGGTTGAGGAAACGCAGGTCAGATGCGCCAGGCTTGGCACGCCCAGGCTTTCCTTGATGTTGCGGGCAATCTGCAATGTGTATTGGCTGGTGCCGCCGCCTGCGCCGTAGGTCACGCTCACAAATGCGGGGTGCAGCGCGGCAATCTCCTCTGTCGCTTTCTTTACGCTTTCGTATGAGGTGCTTGTCTTTGGTGGAAAAACCTCAAACGAAAGGGAGAATCTATTTTGGTTCAATATCTGTGTCAGTTTCATTTCCGCACCTGTGCGTTGAGATATGTTTGCAGCCATTCCAGGAAGCCTGGCTCCGAGGGCACTTTCACCCACGAATCGTGATATGTGTCTGGATAGATAGTCATCTTTGGAGCGCCGCCCGCCTTGCGCAATGCGCCCACCATATCGGTTGTGCGGCAGACTGGCACCAAATTGTCCAATTCGCCATGAAATGCCCAGATTGGCATATTCACCAGTTTCGACGCCTGCCCCACATCGCCGCCGCCGCAGATTGGCACAGCGCAGGCAAAGCGCCCAGGAAAACGCTGTATGGCATCCCATGTGCCATAGCCGCCCATGGAAATGCCCATTATGCAGACGCGCTCGCGGTCTATCGGCAATGTGGCGAGCAATTCATCCAGCAAATCCATCGCCATGCCAAGAGGGCGTGACATATTGTCTGGCATTGTGTGGCTCTTCAGGCTCCAGGGCGTGTCCACCCACTGTTTCAGGAGCGGGCATTGCGGCGCCGCGATGAAGGCGTCTATACGTCCCGCCTCCGCCAGTTTGGCAAAGTCCGGCAGCACATGCACCAGTTGCGCCGTATTGTCCTCTCCCCGCTCGCCTGCTCCGTGCAGGAACAGAATCAGCGGGTATTTTCTGCCTGATTCGCACTTTTTTGGCGAAAGCAGCCTATAGCATAAGGTGCCCTTTTCGGAGCAGAACATCTTTGGCTTGAAGGCATTCAGCGCCGCCTCCCTCAACGTGACGCCGTCCTTGCTTGCGGTCAATTCCACAAACGCGCCCACTTTGATGCTCATGGTGCGCCTGCCATGGCCGAATGGCAAGCCTGAGATTACGGGACCCTTCACGTACTTGGCATATTCCGCAAATATCTCTGGCAAATACTGCGGATTTTCGCAATCAGTAAAGTCACCGAAAAACAGTCCCTTCAATGACTTGAGTATGCCAGCGGACTTGAGTTGCGCCAGCATCCTGTCCACCCTGTAGGCGTCCTCTGAGATGTCCTCCACGGCAAGAATCGTGTTCTTCAGCTGCGGCA
>JAFYGL010000138.1 GCA_017543165.1 Victivallales bacterium
ATCAAAATAGTCGAGATAGTGGAGGTATCCAATCATTATGAGTAACACAGTGCATAACGAAAACATCGAATTTTACAGAAACATAGCCGCCGTACATCCAGGATACCATATTCAGGCGATTACTGACGAACTCGGCATGTCGCAAAAGGAGCTTGCCGCCAGACTAGGTATCACGGAGAAGACCATGAGCTGTCTGCTTCACGAGAAGGCGCAAATGACACCTGACATCGCTGAACGACTATATGCCGTCTTCGGCATCAGCGCACAGACCTGGATGAATATGCAGACATCGTATATACTGCACATGCATCAAATAGACGAGCTTAAAAGAATTGATGCCCAAATGGATATTCTAAGGAAGATTGAATACGGCTACTTTGAGAGACTGGAGAACAGCAAGTCGAAAGGGGGATTCAGGAAACAGATACAAAACCTCTGCAACTGGCTTCAAATCGCAAACCTGCAAATGCTACTTGCTCCACAGGCATTTGCCAACTTCCGCACTGCAACCAAAAATACGACTGAAGTCAACTCGTTGAATACATGCGCCTGGCTCTGCTATGCGCAGGCTAAGGCAAGAAGCATCCAGACGGAGGAGTTTTCACTGAAGAAACTAAAAAACGCCATCCAAGCACTTAAGGACTTGATGTTAATGCCATTAGGCAGTGCAATGGAAGATGCAAAAAGAATTCTTGCAGAATGTGGAGTTGTCTTTCTATTTCTCCCATATATGAAAAACACCAATGTCAATGGAGCGGTAACCTGGTTCACACCTAAAAAAGCTGCCTTGATAATCAATGACTGGCGTAAAAGCGCTGATTGCTTCTGGTTCACATTCTTCCACGAAATCGGACACGTCCTTCAGCAAAAGCACAAGATGATGCTGGTCAGTTATCACATTCCAGAGGAAAAAGAGCTTGAAAATGACGCAAACTATTTTGCGAACAGTTTGCTTATGCCTGATTATGATTCCTTTGTGTCCGTAAAACGCAATTTTGCTGAAATCCGCGACAAGGCACTTGAACTTAAAATTCTGCCAGGAATTCTTGCAGGAAGAATGGCACGCGATGGTTTTATACCACATTCTCTTGCCAAGATGTTTACCACAAAAATAGCATTGTAGTGCAAAACTTTCTCATCTGCGTGTATGGGCTGCGGTCAATATCGCAGAAGACTAGTAGTGAGTTGCAGTAGATTTGCTGCGGAGTTCTAGAAATGAAGCTGGAGAAGGCAAATGGTTGAACTGAAGTTGGATTTACGGACATATTGCGAGTGTGATGTGTTTGTGGCAGGTGGCGGTCCTGCTGGATGTGCGGCTGCGTATGCTGCTGCAAAACAGGGAGCCAAGGTGTTTTTGGCTGAGGCCATTGGTTGCTTTGGCGGCATGGGTACCGCTGGTCTTGTTCCATTCTTCACTGGCTATACCGATGGTGTGCATACGCTTTGCACTGGCTTTGGCGACCTGGTCTTCGACCGAATGGAAGCATACAACGGCTATGGCGAGGCACGTGGAAAAAGACGTAC
>JAFYGL010000139.1 GCA_017543165.1 Victivallales bacterium
CAATGCCAGTTCCATTCCCGAATTGCGCCAGGCATTGGAGGCGGCGGTCAAGAGCCAGATGATGAGCGACGTGCCATATGCGGTGCTTCTTTCTGGCGGCCTGGATTCATCGGTGATTGCGGCGATTGCAGCCAAGTTTGCCCGCAAGAGGGTGGAGACCGGCGATACGCAGGAGGCCTGGTGGCCCAGGTTGCACTCCTTTGCCGTGGGGCTGGAGGATTCCCCTGATTTGAAGGCGGCGCGCAAGGCGGCGGATTATCTGGACACCGTCCACCATGAGATACACTTCACCATACAGGAGGCGCTGGATGCGCTGCCTGATGTGATTTATCACCTGGAGACATACGACATAACAACCATCCGCGCCGCGACTCCAATGTTTCTCATGGCCCGCGCTATCAGGGCCATGGGCATAAAGATGGTGCTTTCTGGCGAAGGTTCCGATGAGATATTCGGCGGCTATCTGTATTTCCACAAGGCACCCAATGCAAAGGAATTCCACGATGAAACCGTCCGCAAACTGGGCAAGTTGCATTTGTACGACTGCCTTAGGGCCAACAAGGCGCTGGCTGCCTGGGGCGTGGAGGGACGCGTCCCCTTCCTGGACCAGAAATTCCTGGATGTGGCAATGCGCCTTAACCCGGCGGACAAGATGTGCCAGGGACGTATCCTGCCCGCCAGCACCGGCAAGCATGGCGGCGACAGCATAGAGAAGTGGATACTGCGGGAGGCGTTCAGCGACATGCTGCCAAAGGAAATCGTCTGGCGCCAGAAGGAGCAGTTCTCCGATGGCGTGGGCTATTCCTGGATAGACACGCTGAAGGAAATGACCGCCCGCGAAATCAGCGATGCACAGTTCGCCGCCGCGGCGCGGCGCTTCCCCATCAACACCCCTGCCACAAAGGAGGAATATTATTACCGCAGCATATTTGACGAGTGCTTCCCCTCCGAGACTGCCGCCGCCTGCGTTCCTCACGAGGCCTCCGTTGCCTGCTCCACGGCAAAGGCACTGGAGTGGGACGCCTCCTTCAAGAAGATGAACGAACCCTCTGGACGCGCAGTGGCCGACATCCACAAGGCCGCCAAGTAACAACGCAGAGTCTCTCTTAACGCAGAGGCGCAGAGGCGCAGAGATATTATTGTTGCTCTGTTTTATCCTGATTGGGTGAAACAGAGCAATTTTTTGTTTACGCTCTATTCCCCATGAGGGTGGGTAAAGATTGATAACCTTTGCAAGCGTAATAGTGTAAAAGTTGTAAATCAGGACATTGTGCCTGAAATCAGTTGAGGTATGAACCGATATTGGGAAAAATGGTCGCCGCTGGGAAAAATGTCTCATTGCTATTGATTTTGCTTTGTGTTTTTGGTATAATAGGCAAGTCATTTGTTTTAGAGCATAACCAAAAAGAGGAAATAGGATGAAGCGCAGTTTTACATTGATTGAGTTGCTGGTTGTGATTGCGATAATCGCGATATTGGCGGCGATGCTGCTGCCTGCATTGAGCAAGGCCAGGGAGAAGGCCAGGTCCATCGCCTGCACAAACAATCTGAAGCAGATTGGATTGGCGTATGCATTCTACAAGGATGAGTTCGACGGATACATCATCAAGGAAAAGATAGGCAACGAGCGTTGGTGCGATTATCTTTCAAGCCACTATGTCAATGGCAAGACAATGGGCAGGCAGGATGGCGGCAAATTCTCCTACAGCGAGTGCTTTGCCTGCCCTGGTGACATGCCGTTGGAGAGTTATTACAGCAGTTATGGCCTTAATATGTGGGTTAATGGCGACAAGCACCAGAACAACGACAGTTCCTCCTGCAAGTCGCCTGCCGAATACCATGTGAGGGAGGTTTCTGTGACGTAGCCTTCATACGTGGCCACCGTGTTTGACAAGGTCTATAGACCCGCCGCCGATTCGAGCAAGGTTGCCGAGCCCAAGCCCGACCGCATTGCGCTCCGCCATAATGGCCCCGTGGCAAACACCATGTTCTTCGACGGGCATGTGGCGCCGCTTCGTGAAAAGGAATGGTTTGACAAGGGCGATGCCTATTTTGGCCGCCTTCGCTATGGTTTTGACTTTGGATGCACATACTGCTGCAAGAAATAAGGAGGGATTTTATGCTGAAGAAAATTGCATTTGCGTTGCTGGCATTTGTTGCATTGCTCTCGTATGCGGAGCTGAAGAAGAATCCAAATCCAAACACGCTGTGGGAAATCACCAAGTGCAACGACAAGGACTGGGACGGCGGCGGGCGCATATATACTAAGGAAAAGGAAAACGGCTTCGTAATCGGGGACGACAATCCCTCCAACAAGGTTGCGCACTCCAAATTCTGGAAGGTGCCTGTGAGCAGCGAATATCCCTGGATGTGTTTTCAGGTGGCCGAAGCGTATCCATTCAAGGGATACCGCACATGGGGCATTGGCCTGCACGAGGTAAGAACCTTGTTTGGCAGCAACATCAATGCAGAGACTGGCATTGTGGCGTTCAATTGCTTCGAGGGACTGCCGCCCAACAATGCCCAGCAGATGAAGTTGTGGGCGTATTTCTATGACTTTGAGATGCATTTCAACTATATCAAGATGGTGAAGGTGCCAGAAAACTACGTCTTTGCCAGTTCGTCTGCCTTTGCCGAGAAGAAGAGCTATGGCCCTGGCGACAAGATCAAGTTCACCGTGGTGCTGAAGGACCCTGCTGAGGAAGTGCAGTTGAGATTGGTTAACCGCGAATATTTCTGGGCAGTGAAGTTGAATGGCAGCGATGTGGTGGAGTTGAAGCCAGAGGATGAGGCAGGTCGCATTTGGAGTGCGGAAAAAGAGGTCAAGACCATGACCACCCAGAAAACCGCCCACCTCAACAGAAACTGCGTGCTGCTGCGTGTCTCCGTCATGGGCGGCGAAATCGACGTGCCGTTGTGGGGTGCCATCCCATATCCCTACAAGGCTGACTGATAGTGGACTGTGGACTGTGGAC
>JAFYGL010000140.1 GCA_017543165.1 Victivallales bacterium
AGGGCATAGAGGGATTTCCACTTTCGCTTAGAATCCATATCGACAGTGAAAATGCAATCTACATTGAAAACCCAAATCCTCATGAAGCCAAATACAAGAATCTGGTCTTGAAACCTTACGAACTGATAAAATATTAAACCTATGACATATAATGCGACATGCAGTTAATGCGACATGCAGTCACGTGCACATTGAAAACCAAAACAATCATCAGAGATTGGAGACACCAGAATGGAAAAACATTTGCTTGGACTTGACATTGGCGGCACAAAGTGCGCGGCAATACTTGGAAAAGTTTCTCCAAACAATCAATTTCAGATTCTGGAAAGACGAGTATTCAGCACCTCGTCAGCAAGAAGCCCAGAACTTTGCATTTCACGGTTAATGTCTGAGGGCGAGGCCATGGTGTCAGCTCTGCCTGGCGTCATGCCTGAAGCCATCGGCATAAGCTGCGGTGGTCCATTGGACAGCCATCGCGGCATCATCATGTCCCCGCCAAATCTTCCTGGATGGGACGACGTGCCCATCTGTGAAATCATCGGCAATCATTTCCACCTTCCAGTCAAATTATGCAATGACGCGGATGCCTGCGCTCTGGCAGAATGGAGATTCGGGGCGGGGCGAGGAACCCAGAACATGGCTTTCCTCACATTCGGCACTGGTTTGGGAGCTGGTCTGATACTTCAAGGTAAATTATACAGCGGTGCTTGCGGCATGGCTGGGGAATGCGGTCATATCCGTCTTGCCAATGATGGCCCCGTGGGCTATGGAAAGCGCGGCTCATTTGAAGGTTTTTGTTCTGGAGGTGGAATTGCGCAGTTGGGACAGGCATACGCAGCAAGGCACATTCCCCTTCCATGGTGCAAAAGTCATGCAGAAATAGCCTCAATCACTGCCAAGGACATAGCCAATGCCGCCAATTCAGGAGATGCTTCTGCACGCGCCATATTCGAGGAAAGCGGACGTCGTCTCGGCGCTGGCTTGTCCATACTGATTGATTTGCTGAATTTGGAACGAATCGTCATTGGCAGCATTTTTCAAAGATGCGAGCATCTGCTTCGCCCGTCAATGGAGGAGGTTTTGAAACAGGAGACACTGCCCCAGAGCCTTGCAAAATGCAGCATTGTTCCTGCCGCACTCGGAGAAAACATCGGTGACGTCGCGGCTCTCAGCGTGGCGATTCTTTAACGGCCTTCCTATCCGAAAAACTCCTCACCGCATCTAATTTGGGAGGCGATGCCAGCTAGTGGCCTTTTTTTTCTGGGGGCCCTTGTTGGTCACTGGCGTCATCTCAAGCAAATTGCCGTCCTTTATCTCCACTTGCCAGATGAAGGTATGGGGCATGGCATTCCTGATGCCGCCCACCATTGTCAGATTCGCCATGCCGCCATTGTCCCTCCACAATACACAGAAGCCCGTGAGGCCAGTCACCCTCAGTTTCATCAGGCCACTTGCCAGTATTTCCATGTACTCGGTGAATTTTCCGTCGTTGCGCCAGATGCCCACCAGTTTGTCCATCGGCAGCAGTCTCTCCGTCCTGACATACACTGCGGATGAATCGGCGCCCTTGATGGACAAGGTTCCATCCTTGTCCGAATAGGCGTATTCCGCCTTGAAACGCACTGGCTCCTCGCCCGCGCCCCTCAATGGCAGTTTCATGCCGATGTACTTTTCATTCACCAGATACCGCACATCGAAAGCCATGTCCTTGGCGCGCACCTTGACATGCGCCATGCCGTCCTCCTTGAACTCCACTTCATTGAAAATGGGCGGCGGCATAAGCATGTCAAAGCTGTTTGCCTTCTCATAGAAGATGAAAGACCAATGCCCGATGTACTCATCCCCTGCAAAAAGAAGCCCCATCACAAACAAAAATGCACAGAATATCTTGCTCATCTCACACAATTATTGATTTTACAGATATATTACCCACAAACGATTCGTAAGAGGTAATTTCAAAAATAGCGCAAAATGCGCAATGAGATGTTTTGCAGTGGCGAAGAAAACGGATTGAGCTGTATGAACATACAGCGAAATACGTTTTCAAAGCCAATGCAAACATATCGAAGCGCATTTTGATGATATTTTTAAAATTACCTCGTAAAATAAACAAGATCCATCCTTTTTCAAACAATATCACCAATGAATGCATCGGAACTAGAACCGTATCTGGCACTCTTCACATTCTGGGCCTTCGCCTTGGGCTGCTGCATCGGCAGTTTCATGAATGTGGTCGTATGGCGCCTGCCAAGAGGCGAGAGCCTGTCCTATCCGCCCAGCCACTGCCCGAAATGCGGGCATGCCATCCGCCCATGGGAAAACATACCCATAATAAGCTGGCTATGCCTCCGCGCAAGATGCAGCGCCTGCCACCTGCCAATCTCAATAAAATACCCACTCGGCGAGGCGGCGACTGGCCTGCTGTTCACTGCCGTATGGCTCTCAATCTACAAGAGAAGCCTGCCCTTGGCGGTGGTACTGCCATATTTCGCATTGACGGCCCACCTGCTGGCAGCTGCCCTCATTGCCGCGGAACACAGGTACATTCCAGACAAGGTGAACTTCTCTGGCCTGGTGTTTGCCTTTGCCTTCGCGCTGATATTCCCATCCTGCCGCCTGGCGCTGCTGCCTGAAGACGCGCACATTCCAGGCAGACTCCTTTTCACAGGCGCAACTCAACTCCTTGCAAAAGCAGGCATACCCGCCCTGCCCCCAACCGCTGCAGCCCTGCTGGATTGCGTGCTGGGCACGGCATTCGGCTTTGCCATAATATTCCTCTTCGCGCAGGCCATAAAAATGCTCATGCCAGGAAAACAGCATGACCCCATCGGCTGGGGTGACATAAAACTGATGGCCATGATCGGCGCATTCCTGGGCGCGGACGCATCAATCTACATTCTCTTCACTGGCGCGATTCTAGGCCTGCTGGCGGCATTGCTTCAATGCGCAATCAAACGCAAGTTCAAGCCCAGCATCCAATTCGCTCCACCGCTGGCAATCGCCGCCCTTGCATGGATGCTGTTAGTGTAGCAGCAAGTTTCAAGACTACAGCCTGGGCGAGGCGGCAATGAGTGTCTTCGTGTAGGGCTGCTGCGGATTGTCAAGAATGTCCTGGGCACTGCCTGTTTCAACGATGCGCCCGTTCTGCATGACGGCTATGCTGTCCGCCACGTATGAGACCACGCCTAAATCGTGGGTAATGAATATGTACGAGAGTCCAAGATTGCGCTTCAAAGTGTTCAGCAGATTTAGTATCTGTGCCTGTACCGACACATCCAGTGCGCTGGTGACCTCGTCGCAAATGATTATCTCTGGTTCCACGGCAAGTGCCCTGGCTATGCCTATGCGTTGCCTCTGGCCCCCAGAGAACTGGTGCGGATAGCGTGTGGCCGACTCTTCTGGCAAGCCCACCATCTCCAGCAGTTCCTTTAGGCGCACCTCCTTGTCGTTGGCATGCAAGCCGAACTGCTCCATTCCCTCGCATATAATCTCCCCCACGCTCATGCGCGGGTCAAGGCTGGAGAAGGGATCCTGGAAAATCATCTGCAATTTCCTGCGGAACTGCCTGAAGTCCTCCTTTGCCATTGCCAGGAGTTCATTGCCTTGAGCGTCCTGGACACTTCCTTCCATATTTGGGAACAGCCTTGCCAGGCAGCGCCCCAGCGTGGTTTTTCCGCTGCCTGATTCGCCCACTATCGCCAGCGTCTCGCCCCTGTGCAGTTCCAGATTGATGCCTTCCAGTAAATATTTCCGTTCCTTGCCGCCAAAAAGCCCTTGCTTCAAAGGCACATAAGCCTTCAGGTCACTGACACGCAGGATGCAGTCGGTGGAAGGCTGTGGCAACTGCTCCTCCTCGCACATTTCAGGCAACGCCTCGTTGCAACGCCCGCAGGCTACCAGATGCCCTGCCCCCGCTTCCGCCAAGACTGGCGCCTGCCCATTGCGGCAACTTTCCTCGGCAATGGGACAACGCGGCGCAAAACGGCAGCCTTCGTATTCCTCGTATGGAGCGGGCACGCTTCCCTTGATTGACGCCAGGCATTTGCCGCGCCCCGAAACAGAAGGAACCGAGGCCAAAAGCAGGCGCGTATAGGGATGCCTGGGATTCGCAAACAGCTCCTCACGCTCCGCAATCTCGACTATCTCACCTGCATACATCACCGCAATGCGGTCCGCCATGCGCCTGACCAATGCCAGGTTGTGGGTTACCAGCAGCACGGCAGTGCCATATTCCTGCCGCAGCAGCGTCAGTTTCTCCATGATGCGGGCCTGCGTCGTCACATCCAGTGCGGTGGTCGGTTCATCCGCAATGATCAACTTGGGATGGCAGGCAAGCGCCATGGCGATCATGACACGCTGCCGCATGCCGCCCGAAAGCCTGTGGGGATAGTCGTCCAGGCACCTGACCGGGTCCGCAATGCCAGCATCCTCCAGCAACTTAAGCGAGCGCTGGTACGCATTGGTATCTGGCTCATGCCGCCTGATGACCTCCTCAAGCTGCGTCTTGATTTTAAGGACAGGGTTCAGCGAGGTCATTGGCTCCTGGAAAATCATGGTGATGGACTTTCCGCGAATGGCATTGTATTCATCCTCGCCCAGGGCGGTCAACTCCCGTTCATCAAAGAAGATGTAGCCCGCCTCCTGCACAGCCATCGTTGGCAGCAAGCCCGCTATCGCCAGTGCCGTGATGGACTTTCCGCTGCCTGATTCCCCAACCAGTGCCAGCATTTCCTTGGGACGTATTGTGAAGCCAATGTTCCTCACAGCAGGATGCAACTCGCCCTCATGCTCGAAACTGACACGCAAATCAACGACTTTCAATATGTCCTTTTCCATAACAATATATTTTTAGTGGACAGTGGACAGTGGACTGTGGACTGTGGACTGTG
>JAFYGL010000141.1 GCA_017543165.1 Victivallales bacterium
CATGGTGCAGAGTATGTCGCAGGCCTGCATGCGGCTGTTGATGAATACATTGTTGAGGATTTTGACATCGCCTTCGTGATGGCTGATTTGGATGGCATAGTTTGAGGCGTTCAGGAACACGCAGTTCTTGATGGTGAGGTTGCCAGCGGTCTTGCCTTTCATTTGGGCGGAGTTGATGGAGACATACGGTGTGTCGCCCTTTGCAGGGGGAACGCACAAGAGGCCTGTTGCCACGCCTTCTGGCTTGCCTTTGGTGGCATGGTAGCTGTTGGCGTCGCCATGGTCGATGTAGAGGCCGTCAAGCACGGTTGGCTTGCCTTTGAGGGCATCTGCCTGGTTTGCCGAGGCCCACATTGCGAAGCTGACTGTGCCGCCGTCCATCTTGGGCTTGGTCTGGTTCATCTCATTGGTGGGCTTCAGCATAGTGGGGTACTTTGTGATGTCCCGTGTCTTGAAGTCAGCCGCATAGCCGCCAATGATGGAGACTGGCTTGTCAATCATAATCCAGCCGCAGCTGGTCTTGCCATGGTAGTTGCCCTGCGCGACGTGTATTGTGTCGCCAGGAGCCGCCTTTTCCAGTGCGTTCCAGATTGCCTTCAATGGCGCGTCTGGTGTGTTGCCTGCGTTCTTTTTCTTGCCTGTTCCTGCGGAGACATACCAGTCTGCCGCAAATGTTGTGATTGCAGTGGCGCACAATGCGCACGCAGTGAGGAGAATTCTGTTCATCTTTCCACCCATAAATTAAGTTTATAAACCCGAATTGAAAGAGTCTGGCAGAAGGTCAAACCCCTAAATGCCTTGTAACATAGCAAATGCCTCTTTGATTTCAACCTGGATGCAGGTGATTTGCACCTGAAATAGATTGTTTGTTTGAAATTACCTCTTTATTTTTTCCTTCTTGGAAAGACGAATGCCTCAAGGAAGACAAGCGTGCCATAGAGCGCCATGCTGAGGGGCACTATGAAAAGGGATTTTTCCAAGCCGATGTGGTCGCCGAGAAAGCCCATCAGCCATGTGAAGAAGGCGCATCCTGGAATGCCTGTGCTGGAGAACCAGATGAACAGCATGGTGGAATCAAGCTCCTTGAGCTGCTGCGCTCCATAGACCTGCAATGTGGGCCAGTAAGGCGCAATGCAAAAGCCTGACAGGAACATGAGGAAATACTGCACTCCCAGCGCCATTGCCTGCGAGCCGAAAAGCTGGCTGCCCAGAAGTTGTATGGCGATGGTGACTGGAATGCCACAGGTCGCGGCAATTACCAGCAGATGCGGCTGTTTGCTTTCTGGCACGAATTTGCCGTATCCAGAGCGCCCCAGGAACATGCCGAATGCCAGGCATGCAGTGCCTAGCCCAGCACCCCATACGCTGGTGTTGAAATGCAGCCGTATGAAGCTGGCACTCCAGAATGTGAGGCAGAATTCCGCACCTGCGCCAATAAACATGCCCAGGCAATACACCCAGAAGCGTGGATGCCGCACTATCTGCCGTGTCTGCCTCCAGACATCTCCGCCTTTGCTTTGAGTGCGCGTCTCTGGATATTCCATTCCTTTGCGCTCCTTCCAGATGAACATAAGGGACACAAGTATCGAGAATACTCCAGAGGCGGCAACTATCCAGCGCCAATTGAAGCCTACTGCAATCAGTGCGCCAGCCAGCACAACGCTTAAGCCTATGCCAACCGACCAGAAACTATGGGCTATGCTCACATATCCAGCCTGGTCTTTTTCATGCAAGTCATTCACAAACGGCGTTGCCATCCCCTCGCAAATGCCTTCCCCAAGACCAGCCAGGGCCAGGAATGGCAGCATCCAAATGAAGGACTGGGAAAGAG
>JAFYGL010000142.1 GCA_017543165.1 Victivallales bacterium
ATTGTGCCATAATCCACCTTGAAACCTTTCTCAGACAACATTTTGCGCAGATGAGCGACGCATTTCGCCCTGTCCGCCTCCGGCACGATGCCCAGATTCAGCGGCATTGCGAAATATGTGGTGTGCGTGCCCTTGTAGACGCCATCCCCAAGATAGAAACGCTTGTTGTAGCTTTCCTTCAACTCCTTTTCCTCTGCTTCAAGCGCGGCGTAATCATCATCGCGGCCAAGCGCCTTCGCGACCTGCTTTGTGCGCTGAACTGCCGCAATGTGGAATGCGGTGGCTCCGCAGCCAACCAGGTATTCGCGGGGCGCGGGCTGCAGCCAATCGCCAAGAGCATAGCATAGACCATCCTCATCGGAAACCGCTCTCTGAAAGTACAGGTTCTGATGCATTGCACCATAAAATCTCTTCAGATAATTGATGTCGCCAGTGAACTGCCACAGCGAATACGGGATGTCGAATAGCGCAAAGTCCCAATGGCCACCACCGCCCCAGTTGTAGCCCCAGCCAGCTGAAGGCACCATGCCAGGCAATTGCCCTGACGGGCGCTGCGCATCGCACATCGTGTCCACGAATGCTGAATATGCCCTTTCCGCATCGTAGTTGAACAGCATTGTGCGGCACATAAGCATCGCCTCGCTGGTCCAGCCATTCTTTTCACGGTGCGGGCAATCCGTCGGATATCCGCAGAAATTGGAGTTGCAGGCCCGCATTGCGCACTCCTCAATCTTTTTCAGGCGTTCGTCGGAGGTTTCGATTCCGCCGCGCTTGGCAAAGTCTGTATAAACGACAAGTTGCTCAATGCCCCTGACTTGAACATTTCCCGTGCAGACAACCTGAGCATACTGGAATCCGTGGTAGGTGAAACGAGGATGCCATATCTCGACACCTTCGCCTTTCAGAATATACGTGTCCCTCTGGAACGGGTCGTCACTTGGCGTGAGTGCGCCGATTATTGTGTTATCCACGGATTTGCCGTCTTGGGAGAGGCGTTCACCGCAGGTGATTGTAACTTGAGCGCCAGCCTCGCCGCTGACGCTAATCTCGGGAAGAGCGGCAGCGTTTATCGGCGATGCCCACAGTCCAGGCGCAGTCTCTTTCATGGCAATGCGCTGCTGAATGCGGCAGCCGGCGAAGTCCTGTTCAACGCCAATGCCTCCTGGCGGAGCCGCAATCCAGACGTGGTGCCAGGCATTCTCACCCATTTCAAAGTCAGCCGGCCACCCCTCGGTATGGATATGGGAGATATAATCAGCTTCGGGCTCGTCCAGCGAGAATGGCAGTTCCTTTCTTGCATCATATATTTCGCCGCCGCGGAAACTGTCATACTGCGTGGCGGAAAACGCCGTCACCCACTTGGTGTCCGATGCAAGCAGCACCTTGCCCGCACCATCCTCCAATTGCAGAATCATCTTCGGGTAATCGCGCCAGTTGGCCATATAGAAATGCCATATCATATCCTTGGCCTGGCAGTTGTAGAGGCCATTTCCCAATGTCACGGAAAAGAGGTATTTCTGACCCTGCTTGAGCGGAAAGTCCAGCTTGTAGCGCATATAGCGCCAGCGTTTGTCATACTGTGTCGGCGATGGAACCAGCAAGTCCTGGCTGACGGGCCTGCCGTTGATTTTGCACTCGAAATAGCCCAGCCCGCTGACAAAAAGCACCGCCTCGTCAATGTCCCGCTCTGGCACGAAGCATCTGCGGAATTCTGGGGCGGGAAGCGTACGCCTCCTGCAATCCACCATACAACGTCCTGGTATTCCAATCCACTTTGCCGTCCATTGCTTCATATTCGGTGCCTCATTTGCTGTTGCAAGCGTTAGTAAAATGATAGTGCCTAATGCCCAGAGCCTCATATTGAGAACCTCTTCTGGAGTGCCTCCACCGCGTCAAGTTTCTCCCAGGGGA
>JAFYGL010000143.1 GCA_017543165.1 Victivallales bacterium
CCTGACGCGCGGCCAATGGCCGCGCGGAGCAGCATGCCGCACAGAACAGTGGTTTGATTTTAACTGATTTATACATATATTTCCACAAAGTCAATAATACACGGAAAAAAGTGTTATGAGAACGCCACCTACATCCCCCATCAATGCAAAATATCGGAAAATACTGCTGTACTGCGGCATTCCGCTGGGAGTTGTGCTGCTGGTTTTCCTGGCGGTGTTTCTATACTACTCTCATCTTTTCAGCCGTTTCAAAAAGGAGTACACAGAGGAGAAGCCTGCCGTTGTCCGTCATGAGGCCGTCAATCAAAGGCAGCAAGTACAGCTCAATGCGAAATACAATACCATCAGGGATGTTGTCAAGAACCATAAGAAGGCGGAATTGAAATTCACAAGCGAGGAATTCTCGCAGCTTATGGCATACTCCCCTGAAACAAAGGGCTTTGCCGACAAGGCAAAATTCTGGCTGGAGGGAGACAAGGTCAAGGCTGAACTGTCAATTTCCCTGGATTCAATCCCTAAAATGCATGGACGCCACCTTAACGGAATCTTCACCTTCAGCGTGGCCATCCACGACAGGGAAATGCACCTGCATATTGATGAATGCCTAGTCAAGGGCAGGCCCATCGACCAAAGCTACTTGAAGATGCTCAATTCCCAGAATCTGGTGCATCTGCTGTCCAGGCAGAACGATGCAAGTTTCATGGAGTATATAGACACACTTGAGGTGGCCGATGGCAAACTCACAATAAAAACTCGGTAGTTGCCCCTAATTTGCTTTCATGCTGTTTATTTATAGAGGTGATTTTCAAAACTCTCATAAAAACTCTAGATATGTTTGCATTGGCTTTGAAGTGGAATAAAATGTGCAAAAACTTCATATTGATATTTATGAAGAATGGGCGAAATTATCGTGTTTTGATTTTAGACAATAGTAGTTTCAATCCAAGGAAGGCAATCTTATGAAAAGGGCATTTCTCCTGTTTTTCTGTGTGGTTTGCTTTGTCTGGGCGCAGGAAGAGGTTGGACCAGGCAACGGGGAATTCAATGCGGTGTCTGAACTGGCGAAGGAAACGCTAGTCCTGGCAAATGGAAAAAGCGTGAAGGGCGCGTCCGCGCTTGCAAACAAGAAATACATCGCGCTGTATTTTTCAGCGCACTGGTGCGGGCCATGCCGCGCATTCACGCCAGAACTGGTGAAGTTCAGGGACAATTGCGCCAAGAAGAACCTGCCATTCGAGGTGGTCTTTGTCAGCTCCGACAAAAGCAAGGACGAAATGAATAAGTATATGACTGGCGAGAAAATGAAATGGCTCGCAATACCGTATGCAAGCCCTTTGAGGGAAAAGATAAAGAGCCAGTTCAAGGTGAATGGTATTCCCACCCTTGTTCTCCTGGATGGAAAGGGGAATGTGGTCTCTGATAACGCACGCTGGGATGTGGCTCTGCTGGGCAATGACGCCTACAAGCGCTGGCAATCCCCCAACTACAAGCCACTAACATACGAGGATGCCAAAAAAAGGGAAGTCAAGAAGGACGATAAGAAGACTGCCACCAAGAAAGAGACCAAGAAAAGCAGCAAGGCTAAAACGCAGGACAAGAAAAGCAGCAAAAAGAAAACTAGCAAAAAGGACAAATAGTATTTATACGTGGGCGCCGCCGCGGCGCCCACATAGGTTGCCCTAACGAAAGCAATGTCCCCTGAAATTATAGTAATTCTTTAGGGTTGTTCTCGCTAAGGCAACCTGAGTGGGCGCCGCCTCGGCGCCCACATTAATTATGCCTCGTTTATGCCCTTTACCAGCTGGGCGGTGAAGTCCGCTGCAGCCTGGGGCGATACTGCCGTTGCCTTCACAAAGCCAGAGCCGGATATCACGCCATCTGCCGCCAGTGCCGCGGCCTTCGCTGAGGCGGCGTCCGCTATGCCGAAGCCTGCGGCCACAGGCAGATTCGTATGCCGCTTGATTGTCGCGATGTGCTCTGGAACATCCTGGGGCAGGGCGTCCCTGGCGCCAGTCACGCCTGCCACGTTTATGTAATACACAAAGCCAGTCATGCCTTCCACAATTTTGGCGATGCGGTCCTCTGGCGTCAATGGCGAGACCAGCGGTATGATGTGCAGCCCGCATGCCCTGGCGGGCGCCAGGAGTTCATCACGTTCCTCAAGGGGCAGGTCCACTGGCAGAATGCCGTCCACTCCAGCGTCTTTCAACTTCCTGCACACATTTTCATAGCCCTGGTGGAGCAGGGGATTCATGTAGCTGAAGAGAATCAGGCCAACTTCAGGATAGTGCGCCCGAATGCGTGCCGCGAATGCAATCACCTTGTCCAGGTTCATGCCGTTCTTGATTGCCTCCTGGGAGGCCGCCGCTATGACAGGACCGTCCGCCATGGGGTCCGAGAACGGCACGCCCAGTTCAATGATGTTGGCGCCTTGCTCGATTGCCCCGCATACCGCCTTTTCACACTGCTCCTCAGTTGGATAGCCCACGCTGGTGAATATCACCAGAGGCTTGCGTTCCGCGAATATCTTAGAAATCCTGTCCATTTTTCTCCTTGTATTTTCTGATGTTGTCCATATCCTTGTCACCACGTCCTGAAAGATTGACGACTATGATGTGCTCGCTGCCGTGCTTGGGCGCCTCCCTGATGGCGTATGCCAGCGCATGTGAACTCTCCAGCGCGGGAATGATGCCCTCGAAACGGCAAAGCGCCTCGAACGCGGCAATTGCCTCTTCATCAGTGGCGACTTCGTAGAATGCCTGCTTCTGGTCTGCCAAATAGCAATGCTCGGGCCCCACGCCAGAATAGTCCAGCCCCGCCGAAACGGAATATGTGTCCAGCATCTGGCCGTTTTCATCCTGGAGAAAATACGCCTTCATGCCGTGGAGAATGCCCACCTTGCCGCCGTTGATGGAGGCTGCGTGCTGGCCAGTCGCCAATCCAAGGCCGCCTGCCTCCACGCCCACGCGGCGCACTTCAGGCGTGTCCTCGAAGCCAGCGAACATGCCTATGGCATTGGAACCGCCGCCTACGCAGGCCACCACCTGGTCTGGCAATCTGCCGCACATTTCCAGGCATTGCCGCCTGGTCTCCTTGCCGATGACTGATTGGAAATCCTTCACCATCATGGGGTAGGGGTACGGCCCCGCCGCCGTGCCAATGAGGTAGAATGTGGTGTCGCTGCATGAGGCCCATACGCGCAAGGCGGCGTTCATGGCGTCCTTCAAGGTGGCGCCGCCTTCGTCAATGGAGCGCACCTTTGCGCCCAGGGCGTGCATTCTGTCCACATTCGGGGCCTGTCTTGCCACATCCACGGAGCCCATGAATATCTCGCATTCCATGCCGAACAGAGCCGCCACCGTGGCTGTCGCCACGCCATGCATTCCAGCGCCAGTCTCCGCGATGAGTTTTTTCTTGCCCATGCGCTTGGCAAGCAGCGCCTGCCCCAATGTGTTGTTGATTTTATGTGCGCCAGTATGGTTCAAATCCTCTCTTTTCAGGTAGATTCTTGCGCCGCCAAGATGCTCTGAAAGGCGCTTCGCGAAGTACAGCGGCGATTCACGCCCTACATAGTGTTTCATCAAGTCATTGAATTCCTCCTGGAAGGCCTTGTCCTCCTTTGCCTCAATATAAGTCCGTTCCAGTTCACGGAGCGCGCCCGTGAGTGTTTCGGGGACATATTGCCCGCCGTAGATGCCATAGTGTGTCTTCATTTATTCTCCTTGTTTTTATGTGGGCGCCGAGGCGGCGTCCACTCAGGTTGCATTTGTGGTGTGGGCGCCGAGGCGGCGCCCGCAAAGTTGTTTGATTTTGGCGTGGTCCTTTAGGCCAGGGGAAAGTTCCGCGCCTCCTGCAATGTCGATGCCTGCGGGCTGCACTGCCGCGATGGCCTCCTGGATGTTGTCCACCGTAATGCCGCCAGCCAGGAAGACGGGGCGTATTTTCGCCAGTCTTGCCGCCAAAGTCCAGTCGCAGGTGCGTCCCGTGCCTCCGCCAGAATCCGCCACCAATATTTCCGCTGGATAATTTAGCATTTGCTGCAAATCATTCTCGCTCCTTAGATTGCATGCCTTCCAAACATGGGCGCCAGTGAGTGCCCTTGCGTATTCAGGCGGCTCGCCGCCATGCAGCTGCACTGCGTATGGGCGCAGTTCGTCTATCAGCGCCTGGAGTGGTTCCAGTTCCATGTCGCGTACTACAAGCACTCCTTTCGCAGGCGCTGCCGCCTGGAAAAGAACAGCCGCCTGCTCTGGAGTGACCTGCCGTTTGGAGCCAGGCACGATTATCGCGCCGATGAAGTCCACGCCTGCCTCTGCCGCGCAGCGCACATCCTCCACCCTGGTCATGCCGCAGATTTTCAGCATCATTGCAGGAGCTCCTTCAGTGCTTGGCCTGGCTGTTCAGCCCGCATAAGTGTCTCCCCGATGAGGAAGCCCCTTGCGCCTGCGGCCTGGAGCGTGTGTATGTCATCCGCATTCCTTATTGCACTTTCCGCGATGGCGATGGATGTGCTTGGTATCTTGGCGATGAGTGCCGCTGAGGTTTCCAGCGAGGTCTCGAATGATTTGAGGTTTCTGGCGTTGACACCCACCAGGTCCGCCTGCACTGCAATTACAAGTTCCGCCTCCGTATGTGCCTCGCCAAGAACGGCCAGTTCCAGCGAATGTGCGAAGTCCAGCAGTTCTTTGAAGCGTTCGGGTGAGAGCATGGCCGCAATGAGAAGCACGCATGACGCGCCCAGCAGTTTTGCTTCAAGTATCTGGTATTCGTCAAAGATGAAGTCCTTCCGCAGAAGTGGAATGTCCACTGTCTTGGCGGCGATGGAGAGATTCTCCTCGCTGCCAAGGAAGTAGTTTGGCTCGGTCAGCACGGAGAGGGCGGCTGCGCCGTTCTGCGCCAGTTCCAGCGCCAATTGCTCTACATCCAGATTCGGGCGAATGAGCCCCTTCGAGGGCGAGGCTTTCTTGATTTCAGCGATGACATGCGTTCCTGGCCCTAGGAAGGCTGGCGCAAAGGCAGGACGGGCGGGCACGTCCTGCGCCATCTTTGCCAGCACATCCAAAGGCGCCCTTTGCTTTCTTTCGTCTAGACGGGGACGCAGTTTTTCAACTATTTCAGAAAGGATGTTCATGCTCTGCTTGCCTCCACCATGGCTTGCATCTTTTGCAGTGCCCTGCCTGAGGCAATGGACTGCCTTGCCAGGGCAACGCAGGCCTGCATGTTGTCCGCCATTCCCGCCACCAGGCAGGTGGCCGCCGCATTGAGTATCACCATTCCGCATTTGGCTGTATTGTCCCTGCCTTCAAGAATCCTTCTCAGGATAACCGCGTTTTCAGCAGGGGTGCCGCCAGCAATGCTGCCTTGCGTCTCCTCGGAGTTCAGCAGTTCCCCTGGCTGGAATGTCCCGTATGTGATGCGGCTGTTGTCAAGCAGCGCATAGTCCGTGGGCGCGACGGAGGATATTTCATCCAGGCCATCCCTGCTGTGGACGACGATGGCCTTCCTCATGCCCAGTTTCTTCAGTGTCTCTGCGAAGAGGGGCAGCAGTTTTTTGTCCCATACGCCCAGCACGATGCCTTCTGCATTGGCGGGATTGGTGAGAGGCCCCAGCAGATTGAATATGGAGTGTATTCCCAGTGCCTTGCGCAGGGGGGCGACCTTGCCCATTACTGGGTGGAGATTTCTGGCAAAGAGGAAGCCAATGCCATTGTCACGTATGGACTGCTCAACTTTTTCAGGCACCACGTCCAGATTGTAGCCCAGTTCCGCCAGTACATCC
>JAFYGL010000144.1 GCA_017543165.1 Victivallales bacterium
ACCCTCATGGGGAACAGAGCTAATCAATTAATGATTAGGAGATAATCATGCCTGAAGACATTGTGGAAATAGGTGCGGTTGGGCAGCAAAAGCCTCAATTGGCGTATAGGACAGACGGGAGCGTGGAATTGCCTGAAACAGAATTGCTTCCAGCAAAGTCAAATGAGGCATTGCAGGCTTCAGTGGAAAACCTCCCAGACGACATTGAGCCTGTGCTGGAGGCGATACTCAAGACACGCCGTTCCTCATATTCCTTTCTCCAATTGTTCTTCTTGATATTGTTTATGGTGATGGCAGGCCTATTGACCTATTTTCTGCTCCCACATCCCATGAATGTGGAGGATATGAGCATGGCTGTGCAAGGTGGGGCGCTTCCTTCAATTGCTAGCCGTGAAATGAAAGGTATTGCTGAAAATGCTATTTCTCTTTATAAGAAAAAGAAATATAATGAATGTGCAAAGTTGCTATTGGAATCGAATGGTGCAATGAATGAACCTTTGCTGGCAAATATATACTGCGAGGCCATATATGAAATACCATTCGATGTCCAGGATTATGGGAGGCAAAGGGATTATGAAAGAAGGGCATTTGAGGTTTTGGAGCAGCTGGCGCAACGGTATCCTGATGAAGTGAGATGGCCTTTGCACAGACTCAAGCTCAAGAGCCGCAAGTATCTTCTGAAGGACGATTTCCATTTGACTGCCGAGGACCCTATCAGGCAGAAACTGGTGGAGGGTTTGCTTCGCAGATTTTACAAGTTGCGCAAACTCGACAAGGACAATGGAGCCAAGAACACTCAAATCATCGACTTGCTGGAGGCGAAGCTGCTGACGGCCAATTGGCTTCTTAAGGGTTTTTCAAAAGGGTATCCTGATGATTTGAGTGACGTAGGTGTTCTTGAGCGTGAGAAGGCTTACGGAATAGCAAAATCCTATCCTGAATCCCGAGATTTTCTGTTGCTGCGGAAAGCCATAGTCCAGAAAATCCTTGAAGGTGACAGCAGGATGAACTGCTATTTCTTCAATGGGGAAAGCAGTTATCCCAAAAAACTGTTGCTAGATGAATTGAGGTCTATTGACACGAAACTGGAGGGGGGGCAGGCAAAATGAGTGATTGTCCAAATATATTTTGGGATTTCTGGTTCAGGAGGCGTTCTCAAATAGAGGGCATCCACAGTTTTGGGCAATGGAAGTTCTATATTGTGTTTCTCCTGTATATGGGGAGCCTGGTTTGCCTGGCGCATGACCCGTTTTTTCTCTACCATGGGAATTTCATCTTTGCACGCCAGAACATCATAACTATCTTCCTCTCCTACATCATTGTGGCTTCCTTTTGCTGGGAGCATCCCATTTTTGGAAAGTGCAGAGGCGCGAATTTCCTGTTGCAGTGCCTGATGATGATGCCCATGGCATTGTTTCTAGCCCGTATTCTGGTGCAGCCTTCTTCCGATACCGTCTTCATGGATATGGTGAAAAAAGCCATTGGCGCATTCAGAAACACTTTCCTTTATCCAGAAAATATCATTCCCAAATGGGTCATTCAATTGTTCCAGAATGGAAAACTTTGCCTGTTTGCAATCCTGGTCGCGACTGGATTATCGCTGAGGAAAATGCAACTGCGTATTTCCGCCGTGCTTACACTGCTTGTCATTCCACTTGCCATTACAATAACGGAGGGCGGTGAATTGCGCTGGCTGATCGTGGGGCTTGCCTTGTTCCTGGGCGGGCTTGCATTGCAGTTCTGCCGATATGACCGCATAATCTACTACGAGAATGTTACACGCCGTCTCATCGTGGAGGGCGGCGACAAGGCGATGCTCAACCTGGTGACTAAGATAATGGTCCAATTGGAAGAAAGGCAAACCATTACTGAAAAAAATATCCTTGTCTTTGTGCGGGACGAATATCGTAAGCTGGGCACCTTCACTGAAACCGAATATCGAATGATCGCAGCCGAACTGATGCAGTTGATGATTTATCGCTTCAATTTCATCACAATGCAAAATGACATCAACGGCCTTGTTGCAAAGGCAAATCCCGCCCTCTGGAAAAATGACCATCTCTTGACGAGCATCACAGTTATTCCACGGGTACTTGTCATTGCAATGCTTATGATTGGCTGGGTACTCTCGCCAATTGACATAATCCCAGACGCAATACCTGTGCTGGGGGGATTCGACGATGTGGTCATCACACTCGTTTCCAGCATGGCCCTCAAGGGAACCCTCTCCGAAAAACAGCAATGAGCAAGTTGTGGCCTGTGGTCAGTGTTTATTCATTTGTCCACAGTACACTTAATCTGGATACATGATCCAATAATTGGCGCAGTGGACGCCGTTCATCCATTTTGAGGAAGTGTCGCCGACCATCTCGCCTGGCCTGCGTGCGTCCACATGGCCGTCAAGCCAGCCAAAATTTCCTGCGCCTGCGTGGCGTGTGCTGGTCCTGGCGAAATCCGATGTGGTGTGGGCCCAGATGTCCAGCATCTTGCCTTGGCTGACATCGCCGCCAATGCCAGCGTCGTTGATGTCACCGAACATGACCTGGCTGCTTGCGCCTTTCTCTCTCAGGCGAGTGGTCTTCATCCAGTTCTGCCCAGGAATGCGGTCCTTCTTTGCGCCGCCATTGGCGTAGGGCATGCCATAAGTGTACATGTTGTACCTAGAGGAAAACTCTTGTGCGCTATCTGCTTTTTCAAGGGAATCTGGAGTTTGCGCCGAAGGGCAATAGAATACGCCTTTTTTCAATCTGACCTGGCCATTGAGCGTCGTGTTGAATTTACCGTCCGCCGCATAGACGTCTCCAGAATATCCCAAATAGGGGGCGAGCTGGTTCTTCCAATAGGAGCGTACATAACTTACGCGGGGGTCTGACTTGACAATCCAGTCTTTGTTGTCATCGCAATAAAGCATGGAGCCTTGCGTAATCGACTTCAGGTTATTGGTGCAGCTGATGGCACGGGCCTTTTCACGCGCCTTGCTCAAGGCGGGCAGCAGCATTGCCGCCAAAATCGCGATTATCGCAATTACCACCAGCAACTCGATCAATGTGAATCTATTGGAAATGGCTTTCATCCTAATCCTTTTGTTATTAAATGTTGTTTCAAGCATTTTTAATAATTTTAACAAAATCTGCCTTATTTGTCAATAACGCAATCTTGCTATTTGTTTATCAATCTTGCTTTGCAACTATATGCTCTCCTCTGGCGCGAGTCACTCCGTCAATATGCAGACAGGCCAGTTCAGTGGCTTGTTCCAGCAGCCGCCTTTGGAATCAATGCCGAGGAACTGGGACTGCTTGATACTCTTTGCCGCATCGCGGTCCGCCACATAGATGCCAAGGGCAAAGTTCCAGCCTGGCGTCAGTTTGATGGGCAGGACGTATGCCTTGGGAATGGCGACTTCATAGACATATCCCTTGTCTGTACGGGTGAACTTTGCGGGGAATTCAGTGACCAACTGGCGGTCTTTCGGTGCCGCAGTCCCCAGCGTGTACTGGATGAAAGGAGAAAGAGCACGCCATATTTCGCATTTCGTGCCGTCCTTGGTGGGCATGAGGTCATAATCGTAATCATCGTCGTCAAATGCATTCAGCCTGCTCTGTCTTGCGGAGCAGCGAGTGTCCATGAATATCTGGCAGATGTCATAGTTCCAGCGGCAGCCAGGCTCGTCCCCTGCGGTCAGGGTGTCATCCGTCACATCAACTCGCAGGCAAAGCGCCTCTGTGGTCCAGGCGGCCTGCATACTGACGTCAAAGTCCCCTGGATAACCCCGTTCCTCCTGTGCCTTGGGCTTTGTGGAGCAGGGCATTTTCATCACTGGAATCTTGCTCCAGTCTCCGTCAAAGCGCGGAATGGCAAGGGCAGTTTCATTGAAAGAACCGTTGTAGGACTTTCCCTCGGATTTGAAAAT
Organism: Victivallales bacterium; assembly: GCA_017543165.1. The sequence goes on from JAFYGL010000144.1 coordinate 3,911, forward strand.
CCAGTCAAGATTGATTTTCTGCATTTTGCCAGGAGCCATCTTTTCAGCCAGTTTCACGGAGACAACTTGCGTTCCATGAGGCGCGATATTGATTTTATGGGAGGTGTTGTTGACAATGAAGTCCCCTGCCACCGCCTTGGCACGGTCATTGCGGAATGTGAAGTCAATGCTGCCCGCGTTTGCCAGTGCGCCGCTGAGCAGGCATGGCAATTGCTGCACTCCGTCAATGCGGGCGTCCTTCAATGCCTCCATGAAGCGTGCATTGTCGCCGCGTTTTCCACGAATGAAGTACGGGAAGGGCGTCAACTGGAATTCGCCCTTGTTTGCGCTGGCGCGTTCAGCGCCCATCAAGTCAATGAAACTGGCTTCAGGATAATCTATCTTCACTTTCGGGAAGGGCTCGAAGCCGCTGGCCAGTTTGTTGTCATCGCTCCATACTGCGGCAAGGGGTGTGCCGTCCTCTGTTTCCCACACAAAGCAGCGGACTTTGGATGCGAAGGAGCAGTCGCCCAGATACTGCTTCGGATTGCCCAGCAGGACACCGAGGGTGTTGATGGCTTTTGCGCTGACGCGGGAGGTCATGTCCACATCCAGGAAATCATTGCCAGTGTTGTAAACGGCGCTGGTTACGCAGACCATGCGCTGGAACTGCGTAAGGACTGTAAGATAGTTGCGGGCATAGAGTGCCGCCGACATTCTTTCAGTCCAGCCCAGGTCGTAGGTCATGGCGGAGCGTATGGCATTCTTCTCCGCTGAACTGGGACGGCATTCCCACAGTTCGGCTGAATACGGATAGTAGTGCATGAATTCTGGGAAGGTGATCATCGCCTTTTCCAGATTGTGTTTTTTCAGCATTGCGAGCCATGCCGCAAACTGGTCGTGGAATTCAGTTGGGTCCTTGCCGCAATATGGATGGCATGCCACCAGTGAGACTGGCCAGCGTTTTGTGAGCAAAGTCAATGTGCGGTCCATTTCGGCGACGCCGTCGCGTATCTGCATGTTGGCGGCGCCGCCTTCATAAGGGTGGGCATTGGGATATACGCTTTTGACTGCCTCGAAAAACGCGACTAGCAGGTCTATGTAATGCGGGTCGCCTTTGATTTCCTCTGGCATTTCGGCGCCTATTCCGTAGGCGACGCGCCCTGGCAGTTTTTTCAGGTTCTGCTTCACTGCCTCCTGGAATTTTGCCTTGTATTCCTCATTCCAGCCGCCCAGAAGACGGTAGTCGGCGACAAGCCCTCTCTTCTTGGTTTGCTCGGAGTGTGGAATCCCTTTTTCCGAGACACCGAAATAAACGTGGCCTGGAACTATCTTGTCCGCCAGTTCAGGAAATGATTTCACATATTTTGCGGCGGAGGACCTGCCTACGCTGCCACTGTCGAAAACAAGAATATTGTATTTTTGAAACAGGTTCATCGCCTTGTCCGTGAACACAGGATTGTGCGCCAGGCATCCGTATCCCACATGTTGCAGGCGCTGAAGATAATACTCGGGGCAACTGTCCACGATTCCCCAGTGCCCGCTGTAGCACGGGGAAAATATCTTTGCGGTTGCGTGGGTGTTCTTCAGATATGGCATTACGGAGAAACGGTAGAAGGTCAGGTTATTGCCTGATTTCATCTCAATGGTATAGACGCCGTCTGCAAATCCCTTGCCTGGCACTTTAAGTTCAATGATGGGATATTCGCCTTTTTTGAAATTAACTGCATTCTTCTGCGACAGGACAACCTCGCGGTAGAAGTTTTTGACCGTGAATGCAATTTCGCCCTGGTAGTTGTCCTTCAGCGTGGAAAGTTCAAAGGACAATTTCTGGGTTTTGCCGCTTTCAAAGAAGCCGTTGCCGCCATCTGCTGGTGCGATGAATCTTGCGGACAGTGACGGCGCGTCGAAGTCCGTGGCCTTGGTGCCTTTTTCCAGTTGAAAGCCATCGGCGATGCCGCCTGTGAAGTTGATGGAGGGCAGCTGGTAGCCCACATTCTTGAACTTGTATGTATATTCAAAACGCTTCCATTCGCCCTTGGTGTCATACTTTTCCTTTTTGGAAAAGGTGGAGGTATATGGGACCTTTGTTTCCACGGAGATTGCCAGATTGCCCTTTCCGTTTAAAAAAAAACTCAATGTGTAGGTACCTGGGTCGGAGGGGATGGAGGCAAGGCGATACGCTCCTTCGGGAAGCGCGTGGCGGCCAAATAGTGCCTTGCCCGTTGCCAGTTCCATGTCCGCATATCCGCTGGGAAAGCACTGGTAGCCGCCGTCCTTGATGTATTTTTTCCCTTCAGCGAAGTATGGATTGGGGATGAGGTTTCTGCTGTCGCTTTCAGGCAGGACCAGGTCATCGGCCTTCTTGAAGTTAACGCCACCCTCCACGTGCTTCACCGCCCCGCCATAATCCAGAAAGTCAATGATGAAGCGTTCTTCCTTTGATTTGGGAATGGTGAAATAGAAACTCTGGCGCTTCTTGTTCTCGTTGATGTTCGAGGGTGTATTGACCTCCACGTCGCAGACTTTTCCAGAGGCGTTGCTCAGCGAGAAATTGTAGTACTTCCACCTTAGTGGCAGATTCTTTTCATTCATGCGTGGCTGCGTCGCATTATATGTGATGCCCTCCCCAAGTTTAAAGAAGAATCCATTCAGGTTATTGTATGGACGGCTTGCCATGTATGCGTCATCCGCGTCATTGCGGAAATAGATCTCCAGTTTTCCGTCTGGGCGTATCTTCGCTGTCTGTTCCCATGTGAAGACCTTGTATTCTTCTGGCTTGGCCTCTTTGGGATGGCAGGGAACCAGGCCCTTCAAAGTGTAGATGCCGTTTTTCTCGTCGATGATGCGCTCGGTGATGCACAAGGTGCCGCCGTCATATTCCTTTGCCATTCTCAACTTGATTGCATTCGTGGCAAACCACTTGGCGTACGGCGTGGAGAAGGTCATGTATTGCTCGGCGATTTTCTGCTCGCCTGCAAATATGGTGAAGTTGCCTGGCCCCATGAAGGCGACACGTTTTCTGCCAAAGACGAAGCAAACATTCTGCGCATCCAGATAGGGCTTGGCATTCTCCTCTTTCGCAACTGCACCTTTCTCAGCAAAGGGCGGAGTAAATTCAGCAAAGGCGAGGGACGCGACCAACACGAATGCCAGCGAAACTAGTCTAATATGTCTGAGCATGTTAATCTCCTTGTTGAAATGGTCTGTGTACTGTGGACTGTGGTCTGTGGTCTGTGGACTGTGGACTGTG
>JAFYGL010000145.1 GCA_017543165.1 Victivallales bacterium
ATAGCAGAACTGCTTGCCAATTGCATGTGTCCTGCGCTGGCCGCCAGGTTCATGATCTACTACATCGGGCTGCCATATTCCTTCAATCTGTTCGGCATGCAAATACCGACTTTCATGGTTTTGACGCTTATCATGATTACGCTGTGCGTGACAATATGCTATCTCGGCGGTGCGCTTTCTCTGCTGGTCACAGATACAATTCAAGGCTTCTTCTGCTATCCGCTGCTGATTATCTTCACCATATTCATTGCCATGAAATTCTCATGGAACGGAGTTGTAGTCCCTGTTATGAGCGACCGCATTGCAGGGCAGAGTTTCCTGAATCCATACGATGTGCAAGGTCTGCGGGACTTCAATATGTTCGCACTGGTTGTGTCGGTCTATAGCACGATTATCAACCGCGGCAACTGGGAAGGTACCAGCTCCAGCATCGCAGCTCGTTCACCCCATGAGCAGAAGATGGCAGGGGTAATGGGCACGTGGCGGGCCATGTTCGGCTCGGTTCTGTATATCCTTCTGGTGATTTGAGTCATAGCCACTTTGAACCATAATTCCATTGCGAAAGTCGGGCGCGAGGTACGCAACGATCTTAGCGCCAAAGTACTGCGTGAAGTCAAGGCAGACGATCTTGCACTGCAGGCAAAGCTGGTTGCCGAACTGGAAAAACTCCCGCCTCGCGACCATGTTATCGGCGGCACACGACCTCAGGATGCGCCGCTTTCCCACGATACCAACCTGGATACGCCGCACCTGGAACTGGTGCATAAGAACTTGAAGGGCACACCGAACGGTGAGAAGCGCTACCAGGAATATTTCACGTTGTACCATCAGATGATGCTGCCTGTTACTCTCCGCCATCTGCTGCCCGTTGGAATGGTCGGCTTGTTCGCGTTGTTCATACTTCTGATGATGCTTTCGACTGATGATTCCAGGCTGTTCAGCGCTGCGCAGACAATTGCACAGGACTGTGTGGTGCCGTTTATGCGCAAGGGCATTCCCATGAAGTATCATGTGCTGGTGATTAGGCTGGTATGCATAGGTTGCGGGCTGTTCTGGTTTGTGGGCTCGTTCTTTATGGCGCAGCTGGACTATGTGAACATGTTTGTGACAATCATGTGCTCCATGTGGATTGGAGCTGGGCCGATGATGATTTTCGGGCTCTACAGTCGCTTCGGGAATACAACAGGCGCATTTTGTTCGCTTATTTCGGGCATGGTGCTGGCACTGTTTTTCATATTCTGCCAGCGCTCGTGGGCCTCGCTGATATATCCTTGGCTGGCGGTGCATGGCTGGGAAGTGCCAGTGGGCAATTTCCTTGCCTCGTGCTCGGCACCCTTCGAACCCTGGATAGTCTGGCGTATGACACCGCACAAATTCCCCATCAATTCTGTGGAAATAAACTTCATCATCATGATGTGCTGCCTTGTGCTTTACATTGCTGGCTCGCTGCTTACCTACAAGGGGGCTTTCAACCTGGACCGCATGCTGCACCGCGGCATCTACAATACCGACGGCGAAAATAAAGAGCAGTTCAACTGGTCGCTGCGTAATATTTTCCGCAAGATAATCGGCATCACGCCTGAATTTACGTTTAGCGACAAAGTCATCACCTGGAGCGTGTTCATATATTCCTTCATCTACAAGTTTTTGATTGCCTTTGTGCTTGTTGTGATATGGAATGTGTTTTCTCCTTGGAAGCCAGCCTGGTGGGGCCATTATTTCTTCATAATCTATCTGGTGGTTCCTCTGGTTGCGGCGTTTGTCACCACTTTCTGGTTCATCATCGGCGGCATCATTGATATACGGCGTTTGTTCCATGATCTGGATGACCGTGTGGCGGATCCGCTGGACAATGGGCAGGTCGAGGGGCATGTGTCATTGTCAGACGCAAAGATTTTCTCCGTGAAAGAGGACGAAGCCAAACAACAGGAAGGAGGCAAATGACTTTGCGAATCATATTATGTTTTGCCATTATAAGCCTGCTGAGCAGTTTCGGCATTGAACTGGTAAATGAAGGCAATCCTGCCTCTGAAATTGTCGTGGCGGAAAATGCGTGCGAGGGGACATTGCTGGCCGCACAGGACCTTCAACTGCATCTGGAGAAGATTTCAGGCGCGAAACTCAACATTGTCACTGCAGATAAGATACAGGCGAAAAATCTGATTTGCGTCGGGGAAAGCAAGGCAACGCGTAATGCGGGATATGAATTGCCTTTGTTTACACGGTCGGGATACGATATTTATGTCAAGGGGAATCTGGCAATATTAGCAGGCCCTGTGACCAGACACAAGGGAGTCAGGTCATCATATAAAGAAGCTCTTCATGAACAAAGCCGCATTTTTTCCTTGAGTTCAAACTCGGTATTTGCAGAAGAAGACAACGGCCCAATGCATGCGGTCAGCGCATTCCTGGAGCATTTGGGTGTCAGATTCTATGCGCCATACGAGGATGGCACCATTATTCCGCAAATGAAAACAGTGCATGTGGAGGATTTCAGGGAAACAAGGACTGCTGCATTTGCAAGACGCGTTTACAGCAGTACGATTCCCGAACAGGATTTGGAAGGTGCAATGTGGTTTCGGCGGCTGAAAGGAGGTTCAAGCCAGAAATGTGCAGATGTTTTTCCAATCGTAGAGGTATTAAAGGGCAATCCTCCTTCTGAATGGAGGGCGGAGGATGCATTTGAGCAGCCAATGCTTACCAATGACGGATGCATTTTCCCGCGTTTTGCCAATGTTGATTTCCAGCAGAGCTGTGCAAAGTATGTATGCCAGATGCTTGACGATAACCCCGAAATTAAAGAACTGGAGTTGGTTCTCCCCTCGTTGCGCGGCGTACATGATAGCCGCGATATGGACGCCTGGCTGACTAAAAAGGTATTTCCCCAGCCTGTTCAGGAGGATATTATGGCGGCGTTTTGCATTGGAGTGGCGAATGAGGTCAGGAAAAAGCATCCTGGGTGCATTCTTGTATGCCACAATGGTTTCCCAAGTTCCCATTACCGCAGTGAAATACCAGAAAATCTGGTGTTTTATCCACTAGGCCAGAGCGTGGTGATATACGCAAACCCAAAGGACAGGGAAAAATACTTGAAACAGCTTGCCAAAAGAGCGGAGTGGTTTGACAAACATCCAATGCAGCAGCGTGAATGGTGGAACGAGTTTGAATGCAGGGAGACCCCTCGCCAAGGATTCTGGTTTATGCATGCGCTGCAGCAGGTTCGCAAGGCGCAACGGCAGTATCTTTCTGGCATTGTGATTGAAACAGGCTCCGACATTGCTGCAAAACGCCTGGCGGAAGTGCCACTGATGCATCTGATGTATTATGTCAACAGCAAGTTGCTGTGGAATCCAGATTTGGATTTGGAGGCTCTTCTGGATGAATATTGTTGCCTCTGGTTTGGCCCAGCGGAAAAGGAAATGAGGACTTTCCTGGCATACGCCGAACATCTGACATGCCAGCAGGGGCGGCGTTCCCTCTCCGTCCATAATGAACAATTGCGTGAAATAGATATGCAGTTCTGGTTTGAACTGCTTTCAAAAGCGAAGGCGAAAACAAGCGCGGGCACTATTCACCGCCGCAGAATCGAGGAATTGGAGAGGGCCTTCGCGCCAATGAAGAATATTTGGGGGAAAGCAGTTGATTCTAGAACCATGCTCGTTGGAAAAATCCTGCCCCGTAGAACATTTTGTGACGGAGATTTCTCCAAATACGGGAAATGGACAGTTCTGCCAGGAGGCAATGCAAGCAACAGGACGGAAGTTGCACTGGGCGTGACAGAGGACCGTAGCCGTATATTTGTGGCATTCCGCTGTTATGAGCCTCAGATGTCAAAATTGAAACAAAACGAACTGCACCCTGATGATCCTGCTATTTTTGATTCCGAGCACATTCGGATAGACTTTAATCCATCTGGCAGAAATGGCTATATGGCTGCAATAAATCCCTGGGGAAGTTTTGCGGACGGTTCTTCCGACCCAGATGAGCTTGCGAAATGTGGCAGTTTTCTTGGTTGGAGCAAGCCGATGACGAGGGGCTGGGCTAAATGTCATGCAGAACGTTGGGAGGCTGAAATCGTCATTGATGTGCAGAACTGCGGTCAAATGCCTGATTTTGGAGAAGCGTGGGATTTTGATTTTACTAGAAGCAGTGGCGGGAGGCAAGCCCCGCATGCCAGGCAGGCAGGATTAGGAAGAAGATATCGATATAAGTTAACGTTGCCCAAAGTGGATTCACAGAACAGGCCGCTGAATTTCTATTATGAAAGATTAGAGCAAATGCCTGGAATGCCAGATGAGGCTGTTTATTCAGTCAAACGGGCAAAGACGAAGGTGGATATTTCCTCGCCGTGGAATGGCAAGGAATGGGAGGGCATCCCCGAGATGAGACTTGGCTGGGAACTGGTAACTTCAGCGTCATCGGGATTCCATCCAGATGCACGGGCAAAACTCCAGTATGACGATGAGTACCTCTATGTCCTTTATCAAGTCCGTGACCAGTATGTCCGAGGCACGTTTAAAAATGACCAGGAAATGGTTTGCCTGGACAGCTGCATGGAGTTTTTCATACAGCCAGAAAAGAAAGGTCCCTACTACAACTTTGAATGCAATTGCATTGGCACCTTGCTGCTTTATGAAGCAAGACGCCAGGGCAAGGGATTGAATATGAGCCCTGTGTCTTTGGAGGAATTACGCGAAGTCAAACGGTTCTCCACATTGCCCCGCAATCTTTCTGGTGAGATAGAAAAGCCAGTGACATGGCGCCTGGGGTTGCAGATTCCTCTTTCATTGTTTGTCCGTCGCTGTAGTGTCAAACTTCCTTTGAAAGGTCAAGTCTGGTTTGGAAATGTTTATAAATGCGCGGATTGGACCACGCATCCATGCTGGCTGATGTGGAAGAAAAATGAAACTTTCCATTATCCTGAGGGCTTTGGGGCATTTGTCTTTGAATAGTTGCAAGGGACGAAGGGATGAGCATTCGCTATTAAAATAGGGATATTAGTCCCTTCGTCTCTTCGTCTCTTCGTCCCTTAAGTCCCTTAAAACTACCCTCGTGGAAAATAGGGACATGATTTAAAAAGTTATGGGACAGCTGTAAAAAAAATCCAATGCAAGGTATTGACATGATTGTTTTAGTTGTATACAATTTTGTCATGTGAAATTTTAAAAAGAGCCCAAAAAATCTCATAGCCCCTTGCCTTTGTCAAAAAAGTATGTTATAATTGCCTCAACTGATGAGGAAAACGCAGATGTTAGAAAACTTCAAGCCATTCTATTTGAATAACCGTTGCGCTTCAGCAATCTCACAGCAACCTGCTGATTTATAGTTCTTCCTGCTGTTTCTGAAGGGTAGAGAACTCCTTTTTTTCTCAAACCGTCATTTTTTCATCACATTTTTTTATAGGAGAAGAAACAATGAAAAAGCATTTTACTCTCATTGAACTATTAGTCGTCATCGCCATCATTGCGATTCTTGCCGCCATGCTGCTGCCCGCCTTGAGCAAAGCCAGAAGCAAGGCCAGGGCGATTTCATGCATCAACAACCTGAAGACGATTGGCCTGGGAAGCAACCTGTATTCGGACGACTATGAGGGACGCATCCTGCATACATATACAAAGAGTGCAGGGGCGGACGGCGGCTTCTACAACATCCTGTCGGGCGTGAGGGATGATGGAGGCAAAAGCGCCACAGGTTCTGGCTATGGCTGCGAATACTATGGCTATTGGAAGAGCGCAGGTACATTCTGGTGCCCTGACACCAATGCGCCAATGGGCTCGTCCTCCAGCAGCCGCTACCAGTACACTAGTTATGGAATGAACTGCGCCATCAGCGCGGGGCGTCAAGACGCCAATGGCAAGTACTGCCAGATTTCACTGCCTTCCGTGTTCCAGCCCAGTGTCGCATTCCTGATGAGTGATAAGATGACGTGGTCAGCGTATGTCGTGCAGAATTCCTATAATCCCGCATTTCGCCATGGCGGTTCGGATATGAACAGCTCGGGCGAGATGCGCACTGGCGCCACTCCAGATGCAAGCCCTGTGGGAATTTCCACGGGCAAGACTAACATCGTATATGTGGACGGCCATGCTGAGCCAAAGGCACCGCGTGAACTCATCAGCATACCGAATTCGGATGTCAAAAGCACGGAGTATCCGAAAGACCTTTCACGTTATAGCATATACAACTGCCTTCTCGTCGGCTTTGACTACAATGGTCGTTGCTCGCCTTTCAATTGATGAGTGACATGTCCGTTTAGCTTGGGCAAAACCTTTGCTGCCATTGAAGAACAGTATTGCAACAAGGAGTAAAATGCGTATTAAAACTACTACATTTGTGTTGCTTTTATGCAGTTGTCTGGCATTTGCGCTGGAGGATTTTGGCAAAGTGACTGTTTTTGGATGCACAAAATCTCTAGTGGCCACTTCTGAAGGCAAGGAATTCATAGTAGGCTCGGCGCTGGCTGGATTCAAAAGAAAAGGACTTCAGCTGAAGGCGCTGGATGCCCGCCAGTTGGATTTCTACTTCTGCGCCACTGAACCAGGCGCGATTGTGGTGGACTTCAAAATGGACGTGGGCGGCGAATCACGCTCTGTAAAGGCCGACTATCCAGTGTACGTCACTCCAGACGGGCAATACCGCCCCTACGCAATCCCCTTCGACACCACGCCACAATGGGATTCCAACGGCATAATCACGGAGTGGACGGTAAACTACTATGCGACGCAGGGACAGGGCAAAATCGGAATGCGCAAGGCAGTCTTCAGGCAGGAGCCGAACCTGATACCAAAGGCTGAAGACCTGTCGAAGGGCCTTCTTTATCTGGACGACCTCAAGCCCCGTGCGACATATCTGCTGGAGTGGAAAGGTGCGTCGGCAAGCCCTGAAATCACAATTGACTGCCAGGACTATATGCTGAAGAGCATTGCAAGCGCCAGCACAAAGATGCGTGCAGGCACGACCAAGTTCCTTTTCAATACGCCGAACAACATTGTCAGGGCCATCTTTAACATAAAGGGTGACCTAAAGGGAGGCTATCCAGTGCTGACCCTGCTGGATTACAAGTACCGCTTCACCGAAGGAAAATACTGGAGAGGGCAGTGGATATGGGACAGGCGCGAGCCAGGCCCGTTCTACTCCAATGTCTGGTTCTACAAGGAATTCTATCTTGACGAGGCTCCTGAATATGGCGCCATCGCCCTTATGGCGGACGATATTTCCGATTTGTATGTGAACGATGTCTATGCGGGAAAGACGGAAAGGTACTCAAGGCCAGAC
>JAFYGL010000146.1 GCA_017543165.1 Victivallales bacterium
ACTGTGGACAGTCCACAGTCCACTAAACAACTATGGAAAAACTAAAGATACAATTTGATGCGGGGACGCTGCTGGTTGATGCGCCCCTGGAGACGGAGTTGCCCTTGGGGGACATTGGCTTTGTCTTCGACGCCCGTGTGGAGGCATGGCGGGGAGAGGGGCTACTCTACTCGCCTTTGATTGCGTATTTGTTCCGCAATGGCGTGCCTTACGAGGATTGTGCCCGTGGTTACAATGTGTGCAAACTGGAATTGCGGAGCGCCAGAAGCCCCAGGGACTACCAGAAGGAGGCCTTGGAGGCCTGGGTTAAGGCAGGGCGCACTGGCGTGGTGGTGTTGCCCACTGGAACAGGCAAGACTTTCCTTGCGGAACTGGCCATGGCGAATTCAGGCAGGGATACGTTGGTGGTGGTGCCTACGCTGGACCTTATGGTGCAGTGGGCGCGGCAACTGGAGGAGGCATTCCGCATGAAGGTGGGAATGCTGGGCGGCGGCAGCAAGGACATACTGCCAATCACCGTTTCAACCTACGATAGCGCAGTGCTTATGATGGACTTCATCGGTCAGAAGTTTGGCCTGCTGGTGGTGGACGAGTGCCATCACCTGCCCAGCGACTACTACAGCCGCGTAGCGCGCGGCTGCATTGCGCCTTTCAGGCTGGGTCTTACTGCGACGCCTGAACGCACTGACGGCGGTGAAAAGCAGCTGGATGAATTGCTGGGCGGCATTTGCTTCCGCAAGGACATCGACGAGATGGAGGGCAACGTGCTGGCGCCATACGATACCCAGCGCATTTGCGTGCCATTGTATCCTGACGAGGAGCAGGCCTACCGCGAAAACCACGAAAAGTATGTTTCGTTCATACGACGGCATGGAATTGCCATGGGCTCGCTGGAGGGATGGGGCTCCTTCCTGGGAGCATGTGCGCGTTTCCCCGATGGGCGCGATGCATTGAACGCATACTACATCCAGCGCAAGATCGCCATTGGAAGCCGTGCCAAACTGGAGGCTGTATGGCGTCTGCTTTGCAAGCATAAGGAGAGCCGCATCATTGTGTTCACTGCGGACAATGCCACCGCCTACGCCATCGGCCAGCGTTTTTATCTGCCTGTGCTTACACATCATACCAAGGCGGCTGAGCGCAAGGAATTCCTGGACATGTTCCGCAGTGGCGAGTATCCATGCCTTGTGACAAGCAAGGTGCTGAACGAAGGCGTGGATGTGCCAGAGGCGGATGTGGGCATTGTGGTGTCTGGCAGCGGCAGCATACGCGAGCATGTGCAGAGGCTGGGGCGCATATTGCGTCCCACGCCAGGCAAACGGGCAGTGCTGTATGAGATATTGAGCAGCGGCACAAATGAATGGGGAACCAGCGACCGCAGGAGGCAGCATCGTGCTTACGAAAGATTTGATTAATGCAAGATTGTCGGGGGACAGGGTGCAGCCAGCCTTCATATCCGTGGCGGATGATTCACTTTTGTCACTTGCCGCGCGGATGATTGGCATATACAATGCGGGCAATGGCATCACGCGGGGCGAGATAGATGAAATGATGGCGCCGATTGTGTCCTCATGCAGAAACTTGCGCCTGGGCAATGGCTTGCGCAAGACATTGGAGGACAGGGCGGAATATGTGTCGGCAGCCCAGGAGGACCTGGCGGCCAGGCGCAGGGAGGTGTTCCTGGCTTCTGCGCGTGAATTGCGTTCTGGCGCCCATGGTGACGAGGCGTCATACGGCGAGGCTGTAAGGCGTGCCGCGCCATTGCCCGAAGACGGATTGTATTCCGATTTGCCAGAAAATGAGAAACTGGTGAGCATCGGGGACATGACGCCACGGCAATTGCTGGAGCGCTACAACTGCGCCCTGGTGCAGGGGCTGCTTCTGTATTCCAGGCAGCTGGAACTGGAATTGCCTGATGTGCGCCCCTCCCAGTTGCGCCGCCTGATGCGGGCATTGCGCTTCAATCGCCTGGTGGCGGATGTGGTGGCCAAGGACAAGTCCGCAAAAGACGGCGATGAGCCGATGACCGTGAAAATGCTGGTGGACGGGCCAGGCAGCGTCCTTTCAAATGCACGCAGTTATGGATTGCAACTGGCGTTGTTTTTCCCGCATGTATGCCTGCTGCCCAAATGGCGCATGAAAGCCAAGGTGGAATTGCGGGGCAGGTGGCGCAATCTTGTATTGGATGAAAGTTGTGCCCTGGTATTCAATGGCAGGATGACAGGCGCATACGTGCCAGAGGAAGTGGAACTGTTCAGCAAGCGCATAGTCGAGAAGTTGCAGGGCACCCAATGGCATCTTGTGGACGAATGCCCGTACATCAAATGCAAGGGGGGAATGTTCATAGTCCCCGACTATGCCTTCATGAACGACAGCGGCGAATACTGCTATCTGGAACTGTTCCATAGATGGCATGCGACCCAGATTTCAGCACGCCTGGAGGCACTGGACAATGGCGCGCAATGGCCGCTAATCATTGGCGTGGACAATTCAATCGCACAGCGTCCCGAACTGGGGGAGCAACTTGCCTCATCCGCATATTTCCAGCAATATGGCTTTACCTACCGCGACTATCCCCTGCCCGACAAAGTCGCAAAACTGCTGCTCCAGCATTGATTCACAGATTATCACTGATTTCATCTAGAAAACGAAATTGAAAGTGATTTTGGCGAATCGCCAAAATCACCAGAGGATAATCTGCGATAATCTGTGGATCAATAAATCCATGCCTAATAGATCGGTACTGAATAGTTACGAAATTATATGTTTCTCAGCCAGCGATTGAAGTCATGGAGGGTATGCACGGTCAGGCGTTTGTCCTCGGCTGCGTCCAGGTTGTCCTGTTCAGTGCCATATCCCCATGTGGCATAGTGCAGTTTGACGCAGTCCAGGCTTTTGACTGCCTCGATGCGGCGGAGCGTGTCCAGCCTGTCCTCCACGAAATGCACTTCGGATGGTTTTCCGGCAAGTATGTCAAGCAGGTGTTCTTCC
>JAFYGL010000019.1 GCA_017543165.1 Victivallales bacterium
CTCTCCTTCATAGATGCCAGAACGCCTGATGCCACAATAGTCTTTTTGGGTGACCTCTTTGACCGTTTCGAGTATGGCGTAGAGGTCGTGATGCGTGTGATTGCGTTGATATAGGAACGTCCTGGGCGCATTTTGTGGATTGCAGGCAACCATGACGACGGCTTGTTCTACGAGAATGGCAGATTCGGCTCCAAGGTACTGCCTTCTGAATTCTGCTGTTTCCTGAATGAGCACAAGGAATACGAGGACTTCGGCAAATGGCTGATAGACTTCTGCAAGATGCTGCCGCGTGCGCTGTTTTTGCCAGATGGCTTGTTTGTGGCGCATGGAGGCTGTCCCTCGTTTGACATGAATACTTTTGCACATTCGATAGATGACGTGAAGCAGCTGGAGCAACTGGAAGATGAGAAATATCTCCATTCCTTTATCTGGAACAGGGTGATTCCCGACCAGGATGACAAATCAGAGCCAGAAGTGGGCAAGAATGACCTGCTTCATTTCATGGAGAAGATGGAGGAATTGTCGGGCATTCCAGTCAAGCGCATGCTCAGGGGGCATGACCACTGCAAGGAGAACCGCCATGAGTTTTTTGAAAGCTATTATCCACAGGCGCCTGTTTTGACTTTGACCACAATGTCGGCCTGGTATCTTGGAAACGAGGATTTCCCGCCAGAACTAATGGCGCAGATGAGGAAGGCCTCTGTCACAACGCCTGCAATCGCGCAATACAGGCATGGCGAATTGCCGAAGGTGTTTACGCTTGACATGCCTAAGGCCCTGGTGCGTCAATTCCACAAAGTCGAAGATTTGCCCAATGAGATTCATGACAAATGAATATTGACAAGGAAATATTGCTGACCTGTCCCGATGAATGCGGGCAGATTGCCGTTCCTTGCAGCATTCGCATGATATTGGACAATCAGGCCTTTTTCTGCGAATCATGCGGATGTGAGTTCCAGGGGACAGTTTTTCCAGGCTGGCTGGGCAGTGCCTCCCATTTGCGTCTTTCCAAGGAGGATGAGCGCTTGTTCAAGGACATGCAAGCGTTGTATTCCTTTTTTTATGCGGGGGGAGCCAAGCCTGCCGCCTCGTTTATGACTGAATTGCTTCAGCAGCATCCCCAGTATTGGCGTTTGTTCCCCGCCAATGCCATTCCCGCCACTATCGTCATCAAATTTCTTCTGTCAGATTCGGAGTTTGCCGCGGGCTTTGACTACTCCGTCCTGTCCAGTCCAGAGTGGCTTGAACTGCTGATAAAGGCGCCTGCCTTCGCCGCTAAATGCCCCTGGAACAAGTTTTCCCGCTACATTGTGGAGACCAGCCGCAAACTGCCCGATTCCCTCCTGCGCAATTCGGAGGCGATTTTCGCCAGCAGCGGTCTTGCAGAAGACAAGCGGTTCTCGCCAGACGCAACAGAGGAGGGGCAAGCCCTTTACAATCCCATTGCCTTTGCGTGCAAAATGGGTTGGATGGCGCATTTGAACTGGAATTCCTTCAAACAGGAGGATGTATTTGCTGCATTCAAGGCATCTCCAGTGTTGTTGAAAGACTACCCATTCACGCAATTCAAACTGGAGGATTTCGACTGGAAGAAGTTCGGCGCCAGCAATTGGGAGGCCACCATCGGGCTGCTTCCCCAAAAATCCCCATTGCTGAAGATACATTCCCTGGTCATAGGCAAGAATGTGGATGCAATATTGACGGCAAATCCGCAATGGGAGAAATATTGTTCCTGGAGCGAAGTGTCCTCTGCTGAATGGGTGAAGATGGTTCTTGCCTCTTCAAAATGGCTTTCATCGTGCCCATGGGGAATATTTAATTCCAAAGAGTGGCTTGCCATATTGAAGGGCAAGCCAGAATACGCCTCGCAATGCCAATGGCAGCTTTTCAATTGCGCTGAGTGGCTTGAGTTGTTCAAACTTGATATCGGCTATGCAAGCCATTGCGACTGGAATAAGTTCTCTTCGCGCAACTGGGTGGACATAATCAGGGCGTTTCCCGCATTGGCCTCCCGCTGTCCATGGCAGTCGCTTTCCGCAAATGATTTGATGAGCCTGTTCCAAATCGACAGAAAATATGTTTCAAAATGCAGTCGCTGGGACAAGTTCAATGCAAATGCATGGCTGGAGCTTTTTGAAATGGACAGCGCATTGTTTGAGGAAAAATGTGAAAACTGGGACATGTTTTCCTCAAAGCAATGGAGTTATCTTCTGAAAAAGTTTCCGCAGTTCGCCAGGCATTGCAATTGGAAAAATCTCACCCAGGATGCATGGAAGGACATTCTGTGCAATGACCGTAAAGCACCTACGAAGTTACGGTTACGGGGCAGGGGACTTGCATACGATGAAATGCAGCATCCCGAATACCTGGCGATTTACAATCTGGTAAACGGCAAGAATGTGGTAGAGGCATTGCGGAGGTATCCCGATTTCGCTGGCAAATATCTCCAGTGGGATAAAATAAGCGCGGAGGAATGGCTGCATTGCCTCGCTGAGAATCCACGATTTGCATCGGAATGTACTCGTAAACATTGGCGGAAGATGCTTGAGTACATAAGCAACCTGCCTTCCGAAATACAGCATTCCGCCAAACAATACAACACCTCGCTTTGGGAAAAACGACTTGAAATCCTGGAGGCCGCCAATCGCCAGGAGATAACACGGCTTCCTGCAGAGGAATTCTATGCGCTGGTTGATTTCATGGACTGGGAATGGGACAGGCATTTCTCATGGGAGGCTGTCGGCCACGACCAGGTCTTGGACTTGGCGAGGACAAGGCCCGACTTCATGGAAAAATACGGATGGGAGAGGATTAGCGATGAGGAAATACGAAGACTGATGCTGTCCTCGCAGGACTTCACTGCATTCTGCATAGAGAAGGCAAATGGTAAAGACACAATCGCCTCCAGAATGAGAAAGGCATTTAATCATGATACAATCGCCAGTCTTTTTCTGACTTATCCGCTGCTGTCCAAAAAACTCATGCCGTTTTTCTCCTTGAGCCTAAAAGACCTAAAAGATTTTAGGTATTATGGCTGCAAGAGTTTGCGTTTCAAGGTGGCGTTCTATAGAATGTTCGCCATCATGCTGCTGTTTTTTGCTCTTGGCCTGCTTTGGCTTTGCCCTAGCGAGTGCGGCTATTTGGCCTTTGCCAGGGAACATCAGCAAATGGCCAGGCTGGCCTTGTATGTTTATGCGGGCTATGCCTTTGTCTTCAGTTTCATGCAGGCAAAAATCCACGATTTTTGCGGCGGGCCAAGACTGTCCAGGTTTCTTGGCGCGATACATGGAAGCCTTGGCGTGCTTCTTTTTGAACACACCTTCTTCCTGACAAGCCTGGCGCAACGCCACTTCAGGCGTGCCTTGTGCATCTATGCGGCGTATGTGGTGATTATGTTCTTTGCCCGCAAAATCTATCGCGGCCATATTGCAAATGAGTTATGAATGCCTTTTCTAAAATCATTGCAGTATTGAATGTCGTATTGCTGGTGTTGATTTGGAAAATATGCCATCCTAGCCAGCCAGGCAGGCTTCTTGAAATATCGGAAATCCTGAAGATACAGCGTGTCAGTTTCATTGCCGCAAGTAACTACTATTCACGCAAGGCCATGGCGAATGACAGTGAACTGGCTGCCATGCACGGAACAATTGATGCATTGATTGAGCGTAATGACTTTGAACAGGCTTTCTCCTTGCTTGGACGCGTGGCCAGTCGCTACCCATTGTACACTGAAACGGCCTCTTTGCGTGAAAAAGTCGAAAAGGCCAAGTCGGATTTCATTGCGAAAAAGACCAGGGAAGCCATTGAGCATTATGAAAATGGCAGTTTTGACAAGGCTTTTGATGCAGTGGAATATGCGGATTCCAGCAATCCCCGCGTTTCATTTATTCTTGGCATGAAGCATTTGAAGCAGGGGAGGAATGAGCAAGGCAACTTCGAGGCAGGCGAGAAGGCCTTGCTCCATGCCGCGCAGAATGGTATTAAGGAGGCATGCTTTGAATTGGGAAAACTGTATGATCCCAGAGGCAAGGCCTGGCGCACTTCCCAGGAGAAGGCGAAAATCTGGTATATGGATGCATTTGAAAATGGGACCTATGAGGCGGGTTTGTATTTGGCGAAGATGCTTAATGACGCTGGCGATGTAAACGAGGCATTCAAATGGATGTCAAAGACCTCCGAGCATGGCGTGCTTGTTGCGCAACGCTCCCTGGCATGGATGTACAAGGAAGGGCGCGGCGTGAATCGCAACCTGGAGAAGGCCATTCAACTTTACGAGGCCGTTGCCAACCAGAATGACGTGGAGGCCATGCTTGCGCTGGGTGTGATATATGGCGACAAGCAATCGGAGGTGTTCAGTTATTCTATTGCATTTGAATGGTTCATGAAGGCGGCGGAGGAGGAAAATGACCGTGCACAGCTTGTGGTTGCCATTATGTATGAAAAGGGGCTTGGAATTGAGAAGAATCTGCTAAAGGCGGCGGACTGGTACGAAAAGGCGGCGAAGAATGGCGCCAAAGAGGCAAAAGAATGGGTTGGCAAGAATCTGGAACGAGTAAGGCGGGTGGAGACACAGAGGGAAAGGGAGAGGAAATATACACAGATGGCGGCTGAAGAGTGGGCGAAGGGCAAATACAGGAAGGCGATTATCTATGCCAGAATGGCCGACAAGAAAAACGCACATGTCCAGGGAATGCTGGCATACGCCTATTACCAGGGTGACTTTGGCGTGGAAAAAGATGTGGCGTACGCCTTGAAATGCGCCAATTCCGCTGCGCAAGGCGGCGAGCCATTGGGATATCTTGTATTGGCAAAGTACAATGGGACATTTCCTGACACTGACGGCTGGAATACAAGTTCCAGCGAGTACATAAAACAATGCGTTTACTATGAAAAAGCCGCCAAGGGCGGCATTGTGGAGGCGCAATGCAAGGTGGCTGAACTGTGCATTTATGGACGTGGCTTCGATGACGGCGTCACAACTCTGCGTTCCATAAAAAAGAGGCTTTACAGAAGCAGGAACCACGCCGTGGCATCCGATAATCCCAATACTACATGCATCCATAACTACGAGAAGGCGAAATACTGGCTGGAAAAGGCGTATGCGCAGGAAAGCGTGGATGCTGCCTATTTGCTGGCTTCAGCATATTGCATCGGATATGGCGAACCAGGCCAGCTTGGATGCGGCTTCCAAGGCGCGAATTGCTTTGGAAGCATTCCCCGAAATGTGGCAAAGGCCCGTGAATTGATAAACTGGCTGGAAAAGCGTGATTCGTCGCGTGCCTCTACCCTGAGGTCGCTTTTGATTAGATAATGAGGACGAGCATCCTTTCTATTAGGCTACGTTCCATATATTTGGGCAATTTGCGTTAGTTTTGAAATTACCTCTATTGAAAACGCTCTGTTCCCCATGAGGGTAGTTTCCAGGGACGAAAGGGACAAAAGGGACAAAAGGGACAAA
>JAFYGL010000147.1 GCA_017543165.1 Victivallales bacterium
ATCACGTCCCGTGAACTGGAATCCCTGTTCTTGTGGAGAAGATTGGTGTTGTTCTTTGTCAGGTCGGAGAATGCCAGCCAACTGGTGCATTCATGCCCTGGGCCATCCTCGGCAATGGCCATTGCAGCGAAGAACAGAACCAGCGAAAGCAAAAAATACCTTATGCGCATATAAAGACTCCTTGGAATGTATGGCTCATATCTGGAAGAGTGTACTGTGCCGCCTGATTTACATTAGCAGTTTGGCAGCACCATCCCAGATTTTCATCACTGCGTCCTGCATCAGCGCTTCCGCTTCCTTGACTTTGTTTTCCTTCAGGAGCACCCTTGCCCTGTCCTTTGCCTTGCGGTATTCGGCCATGGACTTGTTTTCATAGTCTAGCCACTCCTGGGGAATATCCGCCTCGCCGCCTTTTTCGCCTTTTTCATCGAAACGCTTCCAGCTTGCCTGGGTCCATTCGTATGACAGCATCTTCGGGTGGACGCTGGTTGCGCATATCGGAACTGGCACGTAGATTGTGTTTCTTGGCGGCCCCAGCGTCACATACGCTGTGGATAACTGTGCTGGATATTCTCTGTCGATTTCCAGTGTGCAGGCGGAGTTGGTGTACTTGGAGCAGACGCGCCTGTCGATTGGCGTGTCATCCATCTTGTACATGCGGGCCATGCCTATGCTGTCCTCTACGGCGAATTGTCCCTTGTCCTTCAGGGTGTTGTTCATGGCTGTTCTCACCTCATATTCCCTGTTGGTGCTGCCGAGGAAACTCTTTATTGTGCTGCAAGCGTAGGCGGCCATGCCTGGATTGTGCCAGATGTTGGCGCGGAATGCATAGCCGCGGTCGAAGCGCTGGGAAGTGATGAAATGGGCAGTCATTTCCACGATGTAGGCGGCCTCCTTGTCCATGAAGAAGAAAATGGAGCCAGCGTCCTTGTGGCTGTATTCATCGTTCTTGGCGATTAGCTTCAGCCTCTCCAGAGCCTCGTCTATATTGCCGCAGTTTGAGAGGATTTCCTTCAGGATGACGGGCGTGGTCTTGCCAGGCTTGTCGCCGCTGTTGTCCGTGCATTTTTCACCGCTGTTCATGACCGAGGCGAATCCAGCCTCGTTTACACCCATGCATGGCCATCCGTCAGTCTTGCCTGGCTCGGCGCCGCCAAGCCCCACCCACTTGTATTTTGAAGTTGCGGGGCTTATGACCACCATGATGTCCCGAGCCTTTGCGTCCCTGTTCTTGTGGAGGAGATTGGTGTTGTTCTTTGTCAGGTCTGAAAATGCCAGCCAGCTGGTGCATTCGTGTCCAGGTCCCTGCTTGGCCTCTTCCTTGCCGCACAATTCCTCGAATGCCTTGTAATAGCGTTCGCCGAACATTATGAGGCTGGCCCTGTTGTAGTGCAGTTTGTCAGGATTCGGCTCAAGCCCCTCCTCGCTGACGGAGGCGGTGTTCTTCACGTTCTTTACAACCTCGTCAATGGCCTGGTTCACATGGTCGATTTTCATGCCTTTCCTGAAAGAACGGAGTTTTCCCATTATGAAAGGTGCATTCGCCAATTCGGGCACTTCGCCGCGGAAACGGGCAATCAGCGCCTCCATTTTCTTGCGGTAGTCCTCTTTTGCCGCTTCAAACTCCCTTTTGCCCTGGGAGTTGCTGCATCCCTGGTGCCACAGCACTGCCACGAAACGGCCATTCTCCTTGGCGATGTTGATGCGCTTGATTGCATCGTCGTATGGATGGCTGTCAGGATAGCCTTTCTTTTTGAATACTGCGCCTGGCTTCCATGCCTCGATTGGGGAGCCGCCTACAGCGCAGGGTATTATGCCAATGGGGCGGTCGGGGTATTTTTCATGGAGTTTCCTGGCGAATGTGCGTCCCAGGCAGACGCCGCAGGTCACCCTGTCAAAATGGGTTGGCTCAACGGAGGGTATCCATTTGTTCTCCTTGTCCAGCGTATATACGTTTGGGATTGGAACCTTGTCCTCAGGTTCCATGAAGCCCCGTCCCGACATGTTTGACTGCCCTGCCAGGACAATCAGCATCATGTCCTTGGGCGCCAGTGTCTCGGCGAAGGCCATTGCTGCAAAGAACAAAATCAACGGAAGCAGGCAATACTTGATGCGCATGATGAGCTCCTTGGAATGTGTTTATGGCGGTGATTTCAAAACTGCCAATGTGAGCGCGGTCGCTGCACTCAAGTCGGAGCAGGGGCTAGTACTTAATTGATTTAATTCGTTCACATCTGCATTGTTCTTTTGGGCTGTATTTGCTGCGATTTTCGCCTTGCGTGCGAATGCACGCGCGGCTCAAATCGCAACAAAACATCTCCAAAACTTCAACGCACCTGTATTC
>JAFYGL010000148.1 GCA_017543165.1 Victivallales bacterium
CACAGTCCACAGTCCACAGAAATTATGCAAATATCGTTCATTCCAGTAAAGATGCGCCTGCCCCTGAAGTTTGGGGCTGAGGTGATAGATTCCATTCAGATTGCACACGTTGAATTGTCCGCTTACGGTGCAGTTGGCAGGGGCGAGACACCGCTGTCTGTTGCGTGGGCATGGCCATCGGACCTGTCATTCTTGTTCCGCGAGAATGCGATGCTGGACTTCTGCCGCCTGCTGGAGAAGGAATATCCAGAGCCACCCAGCGCCAGCCAGCATCCCATGTTCGCGGGATACCAGTTTCTTACGGGGAAATTGCCTGCGTTGCTCCAGCAGTTCAACCAGCGGCACAATCTTGAAATGCCACATTTGGCCGCATTGATATGCGCTTCTGCATTCGACATTGCCCTCCACGACGCATACGGCATTGCCAACAACGTGCCGACATACGACACTTACAACGCCAAATACATGGCGCATGACCTGTCGTTCTTCTTCAATGACAGTGCATTCCAGGGCAAATATCCCCAGGACTTCTTCGTGGAAAAAACGCCAGGCACTTTGCCAGTCTGGCACCTGGTCGGCGGCAAGGACCTGCTCCATGAAAGCCAGCGCACTGGCGACGAGCCACAGGACGGATACCCAGTCTCCCTGGAAAAGTGGATTGAGCGAGACGGCCTCAAATGCCTGAAAATCAAATTGACAGGGCGGGACCCGCAATGGGACTATGAGCGCCTGGTATCCGTCGGCAACATTGCGCTGAAATACAGTTGCCATGCCATTTCTCCTGACTTCAACTGCCTTGTGCGTGAGCCTTCGTATGTGAACGACATTCTTGACAGGTTGAAGAGCGAGTATCCCGACATCTTCGATTTGCTGCTGTATGTGGAGCAGCCGTTCCCATACGACATCGAGGCCAACAGGATTGATGTGCATTCCTGCTCGCAGCGCAAACCGCTGTTCATGGACGAAAGCGCGCACAACTGGAAATTCGTTCGTCTGGGATACCAGCTTGGCTGGAACGGCGTGGCCCTGAAGGTCTGCAAGACACAGACAGGCGCACTGCTTTCCGCCTGCTGGGCAAAGGCGCATGGAATGAAACTCATGGTGCAGGACCTGACCAATCCAATGCTGGCGACTGTGCCGCATGTGCTGCTTGCCGCACATGTGGGCACCATCATGGGCGTGGAATGCAACGCGCCCCAGTTCTATCCGCAGGTGTCTCTGCCCTTCGAGGAAAGGCACCCAGGCCTGTACGAACGCCGCAACGGCATCGTCTCCCTGACAACGATACAAGGCAGCGGCTTCGGGTATTGAATAATTTTGCGCGGACACGGTCCGCGCATCGCGAGCGTCCATCGCGCGGCCATTGGCCGCGCGTCAGGATGCAGGTAACCAACTAGGCAGGCATACAACAATGTTCCTGCAAATCTGGACGCCCAGTTGTGCGGAAACATTTGCGTATGCCCGCGTATAGTGCTACCTGCATCCTGATGCGCGGCCAATGGCCGCGCAATGGACGCCCGCGATGCACGGAAAATGGTATGCATACATACAACAATGTTCCTGCAAATCTGGACGCCCAGTTGTGCGGAAACATTTGCGTATGCCCGCGTATAGTGCTACCTGCATCCTGATGCGCGGCCAGGCCGCGCAAAATGGACGCAAGGTGCGCATAATTAGATTCACTGGCAAGTGGAATTGCGCTTTTGTGCTAGTATATTATAAAGCAAAAATGCAGATGTTGGCAATTGCATTAAAATTTAAGGCCGTTAAATATGGAGGTATCAAATGAAACTCAAAAAATCTCTTGAGGCAATCATAGCTGAAAATTCTCGCCAGCTGGAAAAATGCTACGAAAAGCTTTTCCGCATCATGCCCGAGTATTTCTTTGTGACGTTCAACGATGAGGTCCTTGGGCTGCTTTTGCCCTGCATTTCGCAGCTGCTGCCAGGAAGCCCCGCGATTGAGCGTAAAATGAAAGGGAAATTATACCGCATGTATCTGGCATCACATGATGATTTCCATTCATACAACCTGGCTGAGACATTGCTGTTCCGCGGCGCCTTGATCCATGAATCCACAAAGCCCTTCGTTTCCCAGGACGGAAAAGACTATTATCTTGTGGTTGAAGAGTTCACAATGGAGCCTGAATATGGTTCCGCTGGGCGCTTTTCCTTCAAGCAGATTTGCGACAAGGGCACTAAACTGGACAAGGCCACACAGACTGCCATGAAGTCCTTGTACGAACGCTTGAACTGGAGCCAGTTAACCGACCTTACCGCAGACCGCCTTTTCGAGCGCATGCTGCTGGCAATAAAGGTTGAAGGCCGCGCCTGCGCCGCAGTTCAGATAACGGAACGCGATGACGACTTCAGGCTTCTGGTGCTGGCGCAGAACGCAGGCAACGGCAGTTCGTATTTCAATCTCGTGGTGGCCGCCCTGAATCTATATGGCTTCAACATCAAACGCGCATACTGGCGCGAATTCGCCCATGCCACTGACATCAATGACCTGGAGCATACCACCGTTGATTGCGGCAGTTTCTATTTCTCTGGCGACAAATCACGCCTGGCGGAACTTGAACGTGCTGTCAGGGCACTTTACTGGGGACAGATTGACGACATCTTCTACAAGGAATTCTGCCTGAAGCGCGGGCTCAACCCCGCTGACGCGGCATTCTTCCGCGCCGCTGCGGAATTCCTCCACAGCCAGTTTGCGTTTGTCAATCACTCCGCCTACATGGAAAACAACATCAAGCGCATAATCACAATATATCCAGAACTGTCATTCCGCATATTCGACCTGTTCTGCGCCAAGTTCGACCCTGCGAAGAAACGCCCCTCAGCCAAGACGCTGAAGGCTGAAATCGCGACAATCGAGGCCGAAATCGCAGGAATCAACAGCGGCTTGACCGAGCGTGACGTATGGGCCAAGAATATCTTCACCGCAATGCTGACCTGGGTTGAATGCATCCTGAAATGCAATTTCTTTGTGCCAGAGAAAGGCGCCCTGGCCTTCCGCCTTTCACCTGACTTCATGAAATACTTCGGGTCAATCTCCCAAAATTACGTCAATGCCTTCCCTGCCGACCGCCCATTCGGCGTGTTCTTCTTCTACCGTTCCAATGCGGCTGGATTCCAGATTCGCTTCTCGGACATTGCCCGCGGCGGCTGGCGCACTGTCATTCCGCGCCGCATTCCAGGCTTCCTTGAAAGCCGCGACCTCTACAATGCTGCCCATGATGAAATCTTCCGCGAAGGCTATGTTCTTGCCCATACACAGCATATGAAGAACAAGGACATCTACGAGGGCGGCTCAAAGATGATCATGCTGCTGGACACGGATCTGCCACGCGACAAAGTCAAGCCAACCCTGTGGGAGGCGCAGGCGGCTGTGTTTGACGCATTCCTCTCCTTGATCAACTGCGATGAGAAAGGCGTTCTACGCGAAAAGAACATTGTCGATGCACTGGGCAAGCGCGAAATCATTGAAATCGGGCCTGATGAAAACATGTTCGACACCATGATTTCCTACATGGGCAACTACGCCGATGCACGTGGCTATGTGCTTGGCAGCGGAATCATCTCTGGCAAACCCGAAAGCGGCATCAACCACAAGGAATACGGCGTTACCAGTTTTGGCGTACACACATATCTGCTGCGCACCCTCAAGGAATTCGGAATCAATCCATTCAAGGATGACTTCACCGTGAAGATTTCTGGCGGTCCATTTGGCGATGTGGCTGGCAATATGATGAAACTCCTTCTTCGCACAGAAAAAGGCAAACCCGTCTATCCAAAACTGCGCATTACCGCCATCACCGATGGTCCTGCCGCAATTTACGACCCTGCTGGAATCGACCGCGCTGAACTGGGCAAACTGCTCCTGAAGCAGAACCTAGACGCCTTCGACCCCAAGAAACTAAAGGGAGAGGGAGCCATCATGCTTTTCTCGGAAATCCAGACTGACAAGAATGGCGACGAATACCATCGCGCAGTCGAGGTCCGCAATGGCAAGAATGTGGAAATCACCCTTACCCGCGATGATTTCATGCGCCGTTTCCAGAGCAATCTGGAAAGCTATGCTGATTTCTTCATTCCATGCGGAGGCCGTCCCTCCACAATTAACAGCTCCAATTGGGAAAACTATGTCAAGCGTGACGGGAAGGGCTCCCTGGCAATCGTTGAAGGCGCAAATTCCTTCCTGACGCCTGACGCCCGCATCCAACTCCAGAAAAACGGAGTGCTTATCGTCAAAGACGCCTCGGCCAATAAATGCGGCGTGATTACCTCCTCATACGAGATTCTCAGCGGCTTGATGCTCAAGCCACAGGAATTCATCAAGGCCAAGCCCGTGCTGGTGCCGCAGGTAATGCAAAAACTGGAGCAGACCGCCTCCCGCGAGGCTGAATGGCTCTTCTCCATGCGCCATACGACAGGACGCCTCATGACCGAATTGACCGAGGAACTGTCACGCTCGATTAACTCCAAAAACATACAGATTGGCGATTACCTCGACGCACATCCTGAATTGATTTCAGATAAAATCATTCTGGAACATCTTCCAGAAATATTCCGCAAGGAGTATAAAGGACGTTTGCACAGGATTCCAGCCGAATACCGCAAGGCAATCGTGTCCGTGGAACTTGCCGCACGAATCATCTACACAGCCGCCAATGGCCTTGAAGATGAAATCGCCCGCGCCTGCAAGTAAAACCAATAAGTGGACTGTGGACTGTGGACTGTAAGGACGTTGGGTGCCCGCGGCGAAAAGCCGTTGTTTTTTGGGGCTGAGGGTTCAGTGCGGAGCGATATTATCGCCCCGCTTTGTGGCTACACCAACTAGACGCACCCACTGTCCACTGTCCACTGGATTAATCAAACTTCGCTATATCGGCGGCGAACTCGGGTTCCCATGGATAGTGTATTGTAAGTTTCTGCCCGCCTAGTTGCGCGGATTTTGCGGCATAGATGCCTGGCAGCGTCATGCACAGGCCGTCCCTCAGTGAAATCGGGAATTCCTTGTCTCCGTTTAACATTGCCTGGAACAGATGGTCGAACAATGCATAGTCCGCGCCGCCATGGCCTCCTGCCTTTGGATTGTCCACATATTCATTTGGCATCATGTTCACTGGCAACTCGACAAACTTATCAGCGCCATAGAATTCATCTGAACGGAATCTAACCACCTGCGGCACATCGCCACGGGCGTCAATGCGTTCGAAATAGCCCTTTGTCCCGAATACGCGGTATGAATGATGGCCGATGAAGGCACGGCAGGCGCCGTTTCGCAGCAGACGAATTGTCACGCCTGATTCCGTCTGGAACAAGGCGGCCTGCATATCGTCCTTTTGCGCATCTGGATTGATATGGACTCCCGTTCCGACGCAGATTGCATAGCGGAGCACCTCTTTCATTATGCGGAGCAATGGCCCCAGCGAATGTGTGCAGTAGCGGATTGGAGGAAGTGTCCTGCGCCACGGGCTGTGCACCAACAGTGGATTTACCTCTGGCTTCGCCTTGGAGGCATGTATGTATTCCGCCTCCATGTAATATGGCTCGCCCAGCAGCCCTTTCTTGTATAGGTCCACCAATGTGTTGATGAAGCCCCATTCATTTGGATTTGCGCCAGTCATAAGCCTGGCATTGGACTTCTGCTCCGCATTCCACAGCCTGGCCGCCTCATCCAGGTTGGCCACAGACGGAATATCGGAGAATACATTTATGTTTCTCGACAGCGCCTTAATGCAGAAATCCGCATGCACATCCGCGCCAGTCTCCACCAGCACCAGGTCCAGTTCGTTCTTTTCCAGCATTTCGGCATAATCTGTGTAGAACGACACATTTGGAAAACTTTCTTTTAACGCCTTATCCTGCAACCACTGCTTTTCACTCCAGAGCAATGGGTCTATGTCGCAGGCGGCCACAAACTCAGTAAAATCAAATGCGTCAGCGACCAAATGCGCCATATAGCGCCCACGATGCCCCAAACCAACTACTGCAAATCTGATTTTCTCCATTTTGACAATTCCCTGTGTTTAAGTATTTAGAAGTAATATCTTCACCACTCGGCGACAACGCCGTCGCCTGTGCGCCACACGGGGTTCTTCCAATGCTGGCCCTTTGCGGCGGCCTCGCGCACCTTGTCCTCGTTTATTTCAATGCCCAGGCCAGGCCTGCGGTTGCGGTAAACGTATCCGTCCTTGTACTCGAATACCGCACGGTCCTGAAGGTAGTCCAGCAAATCCGCGCCCTGGTTGTAGTGTATTCCAAGGCTTTGTTCCTGAATGACGGCGTTGGGCGTGCCATAGTCA
>JAFYGL010000149.1 GCA_017543165.1 Victivallales bacterium
CACAGTCCACACTTACAACAACAGAGATGCAGAACACAACATTACATGAAGAGAGCAGGGAACTTAGGGTTCTTGCGGATTACGATGTCATAGTCATTGGCGCAGGCATAGCAGGTTGCGCCGCCGCTGTTGCGGCCTCGCGTGTCAAGGGCACACGTGTCTGCATAGTGGAGAATTTCTGCCTTCCAGGTGGCATTGCCACAATAGGGAATGTAATCGTGTATCTCCCGCTTTGTGACGGGCGCGGGCACCAGGTCTGCGGCGGTCTTGCCGAGGCGCAGGCCCGCATGTCAGTTGCGTGCGAGAAGGAGGCCAGGCGCAATGTCGGCATTACGCCTGTGCCCCCATGCTGGAACAAGGGCGGCGACTTGGAGGAGCGCAAGCGTGTGCGTTTCCGCACAGAATTCAATCCGATGTATTTTGCCCTGGAACTGGAAAAGCAGTTGCGTGCGCGGCATGTGAAACTCATCTATGCAGCCAGGTTTGCTGGTGTCATCAAGGAAGGCAAGGTGATTAAGGCCGTGGTTCTTGAGACAAAGTCGGGGCGCATCGCCTTGACATGCAGGGCTGTCGTGGATGCCTCTGGCGATGCGGATGTTTGCGTCGCGGCAGGGGAAAAGGTTGCGACTTCCGCAAAGAACGTCCGCTGCGGATGGTTTTATACAGATGAGGACGACGGCATGCACCTGTACCGTGAGACGGACAATCTCTACTACAAGCCAGGAGAGGGCAAGCCCCCGCGCTATTTCAACTTTGACGCGTTGAACGGCATACCCTCCCAGATTATCGCATCCCACGATATGATGAAGGACAGAATGAGGCAGACGCTTGAAGTCAAAGGGAAGATGCCGTTCATCGCCAACATCCCCACATATCCTACTTTCAGGATGACAAGGCATCTAGTTGGACGTGTCGTCATGAAGGCCAGCGATGACCACCGCTGGTTCAACGACACCGTTGGAATGACAGGCGACTGGCGCAAGCGGGGGCCTGTTTTCTGCGTTCCCTTCAGGGCGCTGGCCGCCGTCAATACATCCAACCTCATTGCCGCGGGACGCTGCATTTCCACGACAGGCGACAATTGGGACGTCATGCGCGTGATTCCTCCATGCGCCGTGACTGGCGAAGCGGCTGGCGCCGCATCTGCCATGCTGGCGCAGGACAATTCCGCACTCTCGTTTGCAGACCTCAGCATACCAGCGCTGCAAAAGCATCTTATCAGCCACAAGGCTATCATTGACAGGTCAATATTGGACAAATAAAGCCATGAGCAAGAAAAAACAGCAGAAGGGCATTGAGCCAGAAGAGGAAGTTTTCACTGGCAACCTTGGCTCCCCATTTGCGGAGTTGAAGGTGGATGTGCCGCCACCACCAGAGCCACCTAAGCCAGCCCCACCGCCGCCGCCTACTCGTGAAGAACTGATGGAGGCAAACTTGAGCAGGGCGGACAAGGAAATGCTGGCCCAATTCCGCCAGGCTGGCATTGTGCCAGAGGCCATAACGAGGGACAACAAGGCCTCCCATAAGATCAGGCTGAATCTTTCAATACAGCGAAAGGGTCACAAGGGCAGGGTGGTCACCAATATCAGAGGACTGGATGTACTGCCAGTGGAGGAAAGAATGGAGCTTTGCTCCCAAATCCGCACCGCATTGGGATGCGGGGCGCGTTTTGTGGAAACTGTCCTGGAAGTTCAGGGCGACCAACGCGAAAAAGCCTCCAAATGGCTGGAAAACAAGAACTTTGCCTGTACCATTGGTTGATTGCTAGTAGTGGACTGTGGACTGTCCACTGTGGTGTTCTGTGCGGGGCGATACCATCGCCCCGCTTTTCGGATAATGCTGCTAAACGCACAGCCCACAGTCCACA
>JAFYGL010000150.1 GCA_017543165.1 Victivallales bacterium
GAAGCGATGAAGGATGGCAACTTCCGCCGCACACTTGTCTCCACCCACGCCTGGACGCCATACTGCTGGCTGAACGGCCCTGTCGCCCGCCAGCTGGGACTGGACAGTGGCCAGGGCGAAATTTCCGAGCCGAAGAATGCCGTACTTGGGCGCTTTATCAGCCTTGCGCTTCTCAACCTCGGCGGCTACAGGGTCAAGGAAAACCGCATGGGGACATTCGGCTATCTGACGCCTTGGTGCCTTGTGGAGGACGACAAGGCCGCCCTGTCCGTCGGCTGGAAGCCCTACCACATGCAGCGGGGCTTTGGGCTGAACGAATCGACGCTCTCCGCAGCATCCGCCATCAACTGGGGAAACAACCTTGTTCCTGCAATCTCCGACGCCGTGAAAATCAAGGACATGATAGCCTGGGACGCAGTAGAGAAGCAGCAGATGGCGGTTGGCAGCGGGATGCCATGCGTCTATCGCACCTTCCTGCTGACCCCTGATGTGGCGAAGGCGCTTGCCACCGCTTATTCCTCGAAGGATGCGTTGGAAAAGGCGCTGTTGGATACCGCACGGGTCCCGCTTGCACAGAGGGCGTTCGCCAACTACTGGGGGAACCCAGGCAGCTCCTTCGATGGCGGGAAGGCCTCCTTTGCGCGCCACCAGGCGAGAATCGCCCAGGAGGAGCAGGCGTCCACGACCGCAACGCCGCCCTGGCTTGAATGGACTGGCGCGAAGACCATTGAGACCGTGCCTACCATGCAGGAGGGCAAGAGCATCTTCCTGGTCACGGGCGACCCGACTCGCAACAAGGAACTGTGTCTGCCTGGAGGCGGTTCCGCCACCGTGAAAATACATTTGCCCGCCGCATGGGATGCACTGATGGCTGAACGCGGTTACAAGCCGCTGGCCAGTTTCTACCTGAAATCGGACTTGAGGCCTGACCGACCCAAGCCGCTTCCCAAAGGTTATTCAAGGCCAGGCGTGCGTGGCGACAGGCAGGAGGGCAATGCTCCCCAACAGGGCGGCTACTCGCGTCCAGGTGGACGTGGTGACAGGCAGGATGGCAATGCCCCGCAGAAGGGATATTCCAGGCCTGGCGGGCAAGGGGAAAGGAATGACTATAGACCGTCACAAGGGGGAAATGGGAGAAATGGCGGTAATGGCGGGAGCAACCAACGCAGAAGAAACAATCAGTAGTAGGAAGGGCAGGGCGTGGCTTATGGAATTGGAAGAGTGCAAGGAAAAATGGGCCCACTTGTTTGAGGAATATAAGGGGCAGCTCCTGCGTCTTGCAAAAAGGAACATCCCTTCCGTGATGCAACGACGGATGGGGGAGGAGGATGTCTTGCAAATGGCGCAGGTGGCCGCCATGGACAGGATTGAGTTTTTGGAGAGCAACCCTGAAGTCCCGCCATATATGAAGCTGAGGAAGATATTGCTTCAGACTGTGACTGACCAGATACGGAGAAATCTGCTTGCCCAGAAGCGCAATGCATACGCGGAGGTCGAGATAAACGATTCCCCTGGCACGCAGACTGAAGCACAGCTCAACTGGAACATGCTGGCTGACAGCATCACCTCGCCTGCATCAAAAATCGGAAGAGAGGAACGCTATGCTCTTGTGCGTCAGGCAATTGACGCTTTGCCTGAAAATGACAGGCAAATCATTCAGCTCAGGAACTTTGATGGAATGACCAACACCGAGTGCGCGCAAATACTGAATCTGGAACAGAAGGCGGCAAGTATAAGATATGTCAGGGCATTGCAGCGTCTCAAGGAAAAATTGGAACAGTTATCTGAGTTTAGGCAATGAACAAGACTCTGGATGAAATCATTGAAGAGTATATAGAGCTGCGCCGCCAGGGCAAAGTGCTGCAGATAGCAGAATATGCAAAACAATATCCAGAACACGAGGCAGAACTTAATGGGTTGCTGCCACTTGTGGCGGATGTTGAGACTATGGCCGACACAGGCCACTCCCATGAAGATGAACAGCCCATGCCTGATTTCGACCAGGAGGGCTTTCACATACTGCGCAAGATTGGCAGCGGCGGAATGGGCTGTGTGTATGAAGCCGTTCAGCTTTCATTGAACAGGCATGTCGCAATCAAGACATTGCTGTCAGAATCTACTCTTTCCCAAGAGGATATAGAGCAGTTTGAAAATGAGGCGAAGATGATTGCGCATCTATACCATCCAGGGATAGTGCAGGTCTATAGTGCGGGGCGCGGCGGCAATGGTCTGTGCTTCTATGCCATGGAGCTCATCCATGGCTCTGGGCTTGACTGTATGTGTTTCAATGACTTGCGGCAAATCGCCAAAATCGGTTTGCAAGCGGCGGAGGCTCTGGCATACGCACATCGATGCGGCATCCTGCATAGGGACGTCAAGCCTGGAAACATCCTGCTGGACCAGGAGGGACATGTGCATATAAGCGACTTCGGGCTGGCGTCAATACTGAATGGAATCGACGAGCGACAGCCATTCACGGGCGGCACGTTGCGATATATGGCTCCAGAAAGAGTGCGGGACGGAACTTGCACAACTTCCAGCGACCAATACGCTTTGGGGCTTACACTGTTGGAAATGGTCAATGAAGAAGCTGCATTCCATGCGCCTTCTTTGGGTGAACTGAAAAGCAAGATTCTCAATGGAGAAATCCCGCCGCTTGCATGCAACTCCCTTGAACTCAAGGCAATAATCGCTAAGAGCGTGTCGAAGAATCCAGATGAGAGATATCCCACGTTGGATGCCATGGCGGATGATTTGCGGAACTTTCTGGAAAACAGGCCAGTGAATGCCGCACGGCCCAATCTTGCAAAGCGAATGGCATTGTGGGCAAGGCGCAATCCCGCATTGGCATTTGCCGTGTTTGCCGCTTGCATGGCAAGCGTCTTTTTGGTGTTGTCATTGATAGTGGGGTATTGTAACACGCGAAATGCCTTGGAAAAGTCCCGTGAAAATGCCGAAAATGCGGAGCTGGCACTGCAAAAAGTGTTTTCGTTTGTTGAAGAACGCCCGCCATCGACGAGCATGAGCAAGCTGTTGAGCTTGTTGCTTCCCTATTACCAGTTCTCCCTGGAGCAAGGAGAACAATCATCTGAAAAGATGCTGAAGGCCTGGCGTGTCATAGGCAGCCATTCCATGCGGACGCATGATTTGGATTTGGCCGAGAATGCCTTCCGCAATATGCTTGCCCAGGGGGAGACGCCTGACGTGATGAACAGCCTGGCTTCCATCATGCGGGGCACGGGGCGTTTGGAAGAAGCCAATATCTTGCAGGCGCGTGTCTTGGAGAAATACGCTGCTTCCAGTGTCTTGTCAGAGAGACTGGAGGCTTTTCTTGCAATGAAGGCGCTTGCAGAGGCTGATTATGGAGAATGTGACAGAGGCAAGGCTTTTGATTATTTAGAGGGCTTGCTGGATGAGGAGCCAGGCAATCCAACCCTGCGTTTCCAGTATGCCAAGCTTTTGGATGAATATGGCGACAAGCTGGAACGTCTGGATCTTAGAAAAACAAAAGTCCAGGCATTGCAGATACTGACGGATTTGACGGCAAGGAATCCAGAACAGCCCGAGTATGCCGTGGCTTTTCTCACCTTGTTCGAGAGGATGCTGAAAAGGGGCGTCACAACCATTGATGATGAAAAGAGTGTGCTGGCGACGGATGTGTCCGAGCGTTTGCTGATGACGTTCCACAATATTCCAGAGGCTGTGAAGGTGGCGGTTGCATTCAGAAGCACCTACATTGATGTGCTGCGGCAGAAGCAGCTTCATGTGGAGTACATCAGGGAGAGGGAACGCTTGATTACGCTGCTGCGTGGAAATTACTTTTCAGAGGACACTCCCAATGAACTGAAGGAGATGCTGCTGCGCATGCAGTTGGCGCAATTGAAGTGGGCTCAGAAAGAAAACAAGCCAGGCATTGAAAGGCGTATCAAGGAGATAAGGGAGGAACTAGATTTCTATGACGGCCCCAGCAAGGAAAATATCCTCAAAAATCTGGAGTGACTATTCAGTCTAGGGGGATGCCTTGCCGTCTCTTTCAAAAGCCCCCTGGCTCCCTGAATGATGAGGTCAGTTGGTTGACGATATTTCGCGCTTCCGTGTCATGTCTGAAGATTCCTGTGGTTTCCCGCGCAGTTTCTGTATGATGCCAGGCATGTCCGCCAACACGTATGATGTGTTGTCAAAGTCCATGTTGTCCTTAATGGTGCCTGGGGCTTTGACAAGCGTGGCTACCTCGGGCTGGTAGTCTTCCGTATGGTCGCCAGTCACCACTATGGTGGCATTGTCATACAGATTGTTCTCCTTCAGCAGGAAGAACAGGTTTTCCAGGAAAATCAGGCTTCCCCTTAGCTGGCGGTACTTGTCCGTGTCCTCGCAATCCTCAAGGAACTCATTTGTACTCAAGGCAACATGAGCGCCTTGCAGGTGGTAATACTTGAACGCCTTTTCTGTGCGCCCTATCAGGAACTCCTTGACTAGGCGCTGGTTCATAGCCTGGTCGTATTTCAGGTTTATGTTACGAATGCGTCCCGTGTTGACCTCGTTCACGAACATTTTCTTGGCATCCCATTTGAAGGAGACGATGCTGTGCATGAAATACGGCATCATTCTCTGGCACCAGACCTGGAACATTATTACATCCGAAGCATTGTGCTTCAGGCGTGGTATTGCGTTGTCGAAGCATGTTTCGGTTGCCAGGGCAATGTTTGGCATGAACTGGTAGCCTTCGCAACGAAAACCTTCAGCTTTGAGGTGGTGCATCAGGGTCTGGTTTTCAAGGAAGGCCTGCAATAGGTATTTCGGGTAAAGCTCGCATCCAAGTTCTTCAATGCCATACTTGAAGGGCATGCCCGTGAGCATGGCAGGAATCGCTGCCATCGTGCGTGGCAAGGGGCTGCGCATTCCCTCAAGGCAGGTAAAGTCCTTGAAGAGTTCTTCCAATTCGGGGTATTTTTTGAGTTCTTCCTTGAACAACTCGCTTCCCAGGCAGTCAACCACAATCAAAAGGACATTCTCCCCAGCACCGAATGTATATTTGTTGTTCTCCTCAAAGCAATTATTGAAAACTTTGTTATAAGGATATCGGGGATAGAACTTGTAAATCGTAACTCCAATGGAGACAAGATGGCAGAGTATCACGAATAGCAGCGCACGCATTATGTGCTTTTGGATAAACTTCCTGAAAAAGACCATTACCCCTATCACGAATGCGAATGCCAATATTTGCATGGATGAAAGAAATAATAAATTGCCTCCAAAATCGGCTTCTATTGGCATCGTGGGAATAATAGTGGCAAAAATACCGCCTTGTAGCCAAATTAGCACGCTTGCAAGCACTATTACAAACTCCACCTTTTGTATGTGAGGCCAATTACTTGCTGCAAGGCGAAAAGTACACACTGCAAAACAGCACAACAACGATAATATTGTCAATACAATTACCAAATATGACAGGTTGAATGAAAAACAGAAGGGATTGTAGGTGTAGATGGTAATGCAAGGAGCGGCTAGAACCAGTGATAGTGCCAGGCCAAAGCAAAGTGACTTGAAGATAAGCGATTTGTTCATAGTGTACCTCCCATAAAAATGCAGAGGCAGGTTCCTGCCTCTGTTGCGATAACGTTCTGCTTAACGTCTGTCAAAGAAGGAAGCTACCATGCTGCGTATCTTGCCAAAGAACAAAAGCAATGAAACGAAAAACACACTTCCAATTTGCAGCAAAATGCTTCCAGTACCCGCATCAATGTAAGCTAAAGGTGTCATGTTAACCTCTGTGTTGTTTGGATTGGTTTGCTTGTGCTTTCTCGACCCTCTAGTGTAAGAAACGCGGATGGGGTAGGGGATTCTACAGGTTCACAAAGAAAAGTGTGTTTTTTTGACTGCAGTGGAAGAGAAGTTTGCTTTATAGGGGAATGCCAAGGTTTGCAACAGCCTGGCACGAGTATCATAGGAGGACTTCTCTTTTTCCATTTCAATAGAGTAGCAAGAATAGATATTTAGGTGTATATTATCAACAACGGGAAATGGATGGAATACTACTTTAATTGTACATGTCTGAGTCCACACAATATACCCTATATTCCAATCGCGACCTATTCAACCTGATAGGGCCGCTGATCATGGAGCGGGCGCTTTTCCTCACGGTTGGCGTGGCGGATGGCATGATGGTGGCCTACCTCGGCGAGGCAAGCGTTTCCGCCGTGTCAATGGTCAACCTGCTCAACGTCTTCCTGCACAACATCTTTCTCGCCATCTCCGTGGGTGGCGTTGTCACGGCGTCCCAATGCCTCGGTGCAAAGGACCGCCCGCAGGCCTGCCGAATCGCAAACCACACGGTCATGGTGGAGGTCGTCCTTGCGTCGCTCATTGCGGCTCTTGTACTCCTGTTCAAACGCCCCCTCCTGACGCTTATCTACGGGAACCTTGCACCCGATACGATGGAGAAGTGCGTGACCTATCTGACCATCACGGCATTTGCCAATCCGTTTATTGCCCTCGCGTCTGCGTGCAATTCGATGTTCCGCACACAGAACCTCTCCAGAATCACCCTTGTCAACGCCATTCAGAACAACGTTCTCAACATCATCGGCAACTCCCTCTTCATCTTTGTATTCAAGCTTGATGTGGCGGGGGCCGCATATGCCACGCTTGGTGCAAGAGTCATCACATCCTTCCTGACCTTCCACAAGCTGACCTCGCCGACCTATGAAATCTACCTGGACTTGAAAGCCAAGCTGTCGTTCTCGTTTGCCATCGTGCGTAAAATCCTCTACATAGGGATTCCGACCAGCATTGAGGACAGCATGTTCACCCTTGGCAGGGTTCTAACGGCAAGCCTCGTAGCACGGTACGGTACCCGTGAAACCGCCGCCTTTGCTATCGCCAACCATATCGACCATCTTTCGCTTCTGGTCGGTTCGGGCATGAACGCCTCCATCGCGCCTGTCATTGGACGCTGTGTCGGCGCGGGAATCGTGGCCCAGATGAAATACTATCTCAAGAAGATGATGAAGATCGCCTATATTGGACATGCCATCA
>JAFYGL010000020.1 GCA_017543165.1 Victivallales bacterium
GGCTGAGCACGTATGCCACCTTGCAATCCTGGGGCAAATCGGTCTGCATGTCCTTGACATATCTGATTTTCACATGCAGATAGAAATTCTCCACCAGGATGGTCCCCACGTCCAAAAGTTGCGGCATTGCAAGATAAAGGGCATCGCTCCCGTCTTTCGCCATTGCCTCGCGAAGCGTGACGGCGGATACGGGTTCCACTTCTGGCCCCTGCTTGCTGGACAGCATTTCCGCGCATTTGCGTGCTGCGCCTTGGAAACTGGCATTGGGCAGGCGCCACAGCGATGTGTAGAGCAGCGAGCAGCACATGATGAGCCACAATGTGCATGTCCTGAAACTAAGACGCCCGCCATTGAACAGTATTGCAAAGCACACGCCCAGCAACGCAATTGCAGAGCATCCCAGGGCAAAGCACGTAGCATTGAAAGGCATAAAGTCCAGGCGCAGGACATTGCATGCCACCGCAAGCCAGAACAAGATGCCCAAGGCGGCGCCAATGAGGCAGAACCAGGCAACCAGGCGCAGCAAGTGGGCAAAGAAATCCCTGTATCTGCGGAGCACAATTTCCGAATGCACGCCCACAAGCACGGCAAAGGGCCCCAGCACGGGGAGAAGATGCAGCGGCGAGCCGCCTGGCATCAGCAGGAACAGCACGAAAGTGGAGGAGACAATGACACGCAGATAGTGGCAGGCTGTCCTGTGCAGTTCAAATTGCCTCAATGCAAGGCAGAAAGGCGCCCAGGACAGAAGCGTCCATGGCAGAAGATAGAAGGCTGTCTTAGGCAGCATGCCCACGAGGTGCCGAAGATAATCGGCGAATGTCTCAGGCGGATTTACGAAGGCAAGTGCCTTCCATGGCAGGAGTGGCGTATTTGGAAATACAAAGTATCTTGCCACCATGAGTGCCAGCGCGGCAATGGCGGACACGATGTGCTGTGAACTTTGCAGGGTTTCAAAGCCATCAAGCCTGTTCCAGAGGAAGAACATTGGCAGATAGAATATCAAGACAGCCTTGAGCCCCCATCCGAAAGTGCAGATGAACACCAGCGTCAAGGCAACGGGCCATGCAATTCCCCACTGCCGTTTGGACCAGCCGTAGATATAGAGGAAATACCAGGCGCATGAAATGAGGCATGAGGCTACAATATCCACATTGGCAAGGATACCAATCTTGAATGAAACCACGGAGAGCATCACAATGCACGAGGCGATTATGCCTGCAAAGGATGATTGCAGTTTCAGGGCGAATATGCCAGACGCCACAGCGATTATGGCCAGGGCGATGAATGCAGGAAGCCTCAATGCAAATGTGCTGGGAATGCCGCCCAGCGAGCAGAGTTTTACCAGCCAGGGATAGAGGGGATAGCCTGGAACGGAGACGCCATACAACGCAGTCTCGGAAAAGCCATTGCCAGCCATCTCAAGTGCATAAGCCGCATTCAGTGCCTCGTCGCTTCTGCGCAACTGAGGCAGGGTAATATTGACCATAAACGCCAGCAGCGACAGCGTCACCAGAAGAGCTATGCTTTTCCAGGAAGGCTTTGTATCAACAAACAACATTGTACCACTGCTGCTAGACCTGCGGGATTTCCAGAATTAGAATATGTCTTTCATTTTCTGGAAAAGGCCTTTTTTCTCGTTATCTTGTCCCTTGGGTTCATTGCCGGCGGGTTCGGTGTCCTGAACCTCATTCTGCTTTGGCTTGTCCTTGGAACGATAAGTTTCGCTAGCCTCGTCGTAGACAAAGCCGCGCTCCGTCATATATTTGTCAATAAAGTCGTCAGCAATTGCCTCTTTCAACTTTTCCTTCTCGGCATTGACCAGCCTTTCAAGACGCTGGTCCTGTGATTCCCAATTATCAGATTCCAGATATGAACGTGCATTAACATCCGTATTCTTTGGGTAATACCCGTTTTCGCGCAACATCCTGGGCGCAATCCTCAA
>JAFYGL010000151.1 GCA_017543165.1 Victivallales bacterium
AGTGGACAGTGGACAGTGGTTCAGGCGGTTTTTCGCGCGGCCATTGGCCGCGCGTCAGGATGAAGGTAGAACGATATGCGTACAAGCAACAATGTTCTTGCTAATCTGGGCGCCCAGCCGTGGGGAAACATTTGCGTATGCCAGCCTGGTTGGCTACCTTCATCCTGACGCGCGGCCAATGGCCGCGCGAAAAACCGCCTGAACCACTGTCCACTGTCCACTCTACAAGGATATTTCCACGATTGCAAACGTATGGTGCTTGAGGCTCATGGACAGTTTGCCATCCTTGAAGCCATTGACCTTGCTGCCGAAGTCACCCAGTTGCAGTGGCGCACGCCCTTGATAGATGTGGTTGCTGCCTAGCAGTTTGTAGAGTTGCTGGTAGTCTGGGTCGTCAGCCGTAAGCAGGTCCTTTGCGGCGCTTGGCGCAAAGCCAAGAGCCTTTGCGTCGAAGGCGATGGTGAATGTCTGGTCCTTATGCTCTTTGCCCAGGTGTGAGACCACTGCCAGTGCCTTCTTCTGGCCAGGATGCCTGTAGATGCTGACAAATATGTCGCTGGCGCCCTGGACTGCGGCGGGCTTTCTCCAGTAGCCTATGAATTGCGCGTTCTTGACGCCGAAACGCTCGTATTCGCGCACAATCTTGTCAAGAATGCCGAAATGCGTACGATTCTGCGCAGTGATGGTATTATGCTGCAATGTGGCCGCCAGGAAGGCCTGGCTTATCCTGAAACTGTACAACTGCGCAGGTTCCTTGCCGCCGCCGTATTCGGGCTTGAGCGTATCCGCGGGGTTGTATACGCTGTTGGTGAAGCCGAAAGGCAGGGATGACAGCTCGCTGGCGAACATCGAGAGGTCGTAGCTGTCCAGAATGTCCTTGCAATTGTGGTAAAGCGTGCTGGAATCCTGGCGTATGTGCTCTCCATTGAAAAGATGCGTTGCAAATGTGAAAGACGGCACTTCAACGCAATCCGTGTTGTGCAGCACCACCAGAGGCTCCTTGACGCCAGATTCATATAGAATCAAGGCGGTCCTGCGGTAGAGTTCCCTCATTGCCAGAATGGGCCAGTGCTCGCTGCAACCATGCTGTACATTGCTGCATGGGCCGAACACGCCAAAGTCGTAGTAGATGCTGTCCACCTTTGTGCGCTCCACGAAGCGCTTCAAATGGTAACTGTAGAAGTCAAGCGCAGCGGTATTTGGGCAGCACTCGAACAAAGTCACCTTGCGCCCGTCCTGCGTATAGGGCAGGACATAGCCTGGCGCGACGCGCCATTCGTTCTTGTACGCCTTGATTTCGGGATATTCGTCCGAAATGCCGCGTGACGCCATATACGCCGTCAGCTTTGTCCCCGATGCCTTGCGCCATTTCATCTGCTCGCTGTTGAGGATGATGTCGGTCCAGGTCTCCTCCGTCGGAAAATCGTTGAATGGATTGACCGAGCCCTTGAAATGGCTGAAGATTGCCAGGTAATTGACTGGAGCGCGGCCAGGGCGTCGCATCATCTGCGTATGGTTGTCCCCCATGATGTCAAGCGGGAAATCGCTGGTATGTTTTTTCACTGGCGTGGCCACGTATCCGAACTCGAATACAAAAGCGCCGCCCTTTTCAAGGTTCGCTCTCAGGCGCACTTCGACCACGGCCTTGTCTCCGTTCTTTTCAATGGTCCAGACCTCGTTCTTCGGGCCAGTCCAGCCCTTTTTGCTTTCAGTGAAGAGGCAGATTCCCTGCTCCTCGTCTCCAATCCACATCATTGGATAGAAGCCAAGTGACATCTTGCCTGGCTTTACGGCGCAGGTTGTCTTGGTGCCCCAGGAGGAGCCATTGGCCGCGTGCAGATACTTTGCGTACGCGGCATTCAGCGTGAACCTCAATTTCAGTTCCGTCAGGTCATCCAGGGCCTTCAGCTGAATCTTACTGTATGACACACCGTCATATTCGACAAAGCCAGTGGATTGCGCAGAGAAGGCAGCGTGCCTGGCGGATGCAATGAAATCCGCCCTGTGGGGCAGGGAGGACTTGACCTGGAAGGAACCCTGTGAGGCGGCCTCGCCATTGGCGATCAATGCAGGCGCGGCGGCAAAGAGTTCCCTGCCCTGCGTCTTTACGGAATCGGGCAGGACAGAGCGAGCGTATCCGTAGGTGCGTCCCCACATTGAGAAACTGCTGCCCTTCGTCTCAAGGGGCGTGAACGGCGGCAGTATCACAGTCTGGTCATACTTGACTTTCGCCCATTCCCCCATGCCTGGGAAAATCAGTTCCTGCGAATAAAACTCCTTGCCTTCCCCGTCCGTAAGTTGCAGTTTGTAATTTCCCGCTGGAAATTTCAGATGGTCAAAGGGCACAGTCATCTTGTCGCCTACGAGTTTGCCTGTCCAGAGTTCCTTGCCAGCCGTGTCGGCCAATCTCAGGTATTTATCGCCCTGCGAGCCGAAATTGCGCTGTATCTTGTCCGTACGCAAAGCCACATCGATGGCATTCTGGAAAAAACGGGGGTTCACCTCCATTATTATGTCGTCCTGCTTGAATGGCACTAGATTCCTGGCGAATGCCTTTCCTTTTCGGGACAATGTGTAGCGCAGCATATCATACTCGCCTGAACGCAGCGGCACATCCACTTCGATTTCCCTGCATTCGCCTGCCTTCATATTGTATTTCTTGGCGTAAATGGGGGCTGGCATGCAGGAGCCATCCTCAAGCAGCATTGCAATCTCGTAGGAAAGTTCGCCGGCAACTGGTGAATACAGCAGCATTTTCTGCTTCAAAGTGCCATTGGCTGGGTTGTTTCTTTCAATAAGCCTGCAAGCAGGCGCGTCATTCACAAAAGCGATTTTCGGGGAATTCTCCTTTATCCAGTAGCTGCCGTCTGGATTGAGCGCGGTCGCGCCAGAGAAGTCCGTAATTGTCCAACTGCGGCAGAAATTGAATGGGACTGGCTCCTTGGGCATTCCCTTCAGTCCGAAGGAGGACCATGGAATCGCGGCTTCCGCCTGCCATACCTGCGAGTTGTCTATGAGCATCGCCAGTTTGGACTTGTATTGCCAGGGCGCCGTCCAGTCGCGGTCCTTGCCCTTGCGCTCCGTGCTGCCTCCAGCAACATTGCCGCCGAAACGGTAGGCCTCGCCGTTGACAAAAAGGAAAAACTCAAATGATTCAGTGCCGAACACCTCTGGCTTGTTCTCTGGCGTGCGCGGCTGCCCCTGGCTTATCGTGTTGTTGGAGGGGAAAGAGTACTGCATTCCAAGATAGAGGTTCTGGCTGTCCGCCGAGATGAGGAAGTATCCATTCGGCGCCTTGAAGCTGTCATACTTGCTGTAGAGATTCACAAGCACAGGCAGCGAGGCCGACTGTTTCCAGAAGGCCTCGTCCAGCTTGCCGTCGATTTCAGGTGCCTTTGCCGTGTTTACTGGTACGCTCAGCAGCCCTGGATTGACTTTTACTGCATTTTCAATTTTGGCGCCTGAAAGTTCGGCGATTTTGGAGGAGGGAAGCCCCTCGTCGTATGCAATCAGTTCTTTGAACAACTGGTCGTCCTTGCCAGGCGCCAGCGTGCCGTATCCGTCCTTGTACGGCCCAAGGTGTATCTTGTCTGGATTTGCCAGCGGCAGGGGGAGTTTCGCGTCCTCCAGCATCAGCCCGTCCAGATAGAAACGGACGCGCCCGTCCCTCCAGGCGACGGCCGCGCTGTGCTCCTTGCCGAACTCAATCGGGACTGGCGATTCAAAAATGACCTTGTCGGTGTAGTCGCCCACGTAGAAGCGCAGTATTTTGGAATTGCCGCCAGTATAGATTGCCGCCCTGTTGCGGGAACGGCAGCGGTATGTCATTATGTTGCGCAGCTTCTGCTTTTCATCCAGTTTCGGATTGAGTTTGAAGCGCACGATTATCGTGCCTTCATTTGCCTTTATGAGGCCAGGCGCGGGAACGGCAAGCCCCTGGCTTCCACGCAGGAGCCACCCGTCCTGCGTCTGCGGCACCTCCAACTTTCCTCCAGGCAGCTCCAGCGTCTGGGCCTCACCGAATTGCAGATGCAGTGTTTCAGCGGCATGGAGGCATACGACAAACAACAACGACAACAGAAAATACTTGAAAACTCTCATTTGAACTCCGTATTGCACAGTAACTTTCAATGACATGGCGATAAATTTTATCCACAGATTTCCGCAGATTGTCACTGATTTATTTCAAAATCACTAGAAGTCAATCAGTGACAATCTGCGGAAATCTGTGGATAAAAAACTATGGACACTACGACAGGAGTGTGCCGTTGGCGTCAGTTGGTGTGAAGTTCAGGTTCAACTGCTTGCCGATGGCGTCCCAGCGCCCTTCCATGTCATCCGCATGAAACACTGGATGCCAACCAAGTTTGAGGTATATGCGCAGCGCGGGCGCCCTGAAGTCGTCAGTGAATATCACGAAACGCTTGAAACCCACTTCCTTAAGTGCCTGCATGGTCGCGATGGAGATGGGCCTGCCCAGGCCCCGTCCCCTGTAGGCGGGATTGCTCAGAAACCAGCCAAACTGCCCCGTGCCTTCCTCTGTGTAGCTTTCCGCGGAGGCCGCCTGCGCAAAGGTTCCGCTGGATTTATCCACAATAAGCATCACCCTTTTTGCGGGACCGCTCAGATACTCGTCCAGCCTTGCCCTGTCCCATTCAGTAAAGCCCGACATTGGCCTCATGGCAAGATACTGCTCCTCGTCACCGCGCTTCAACGGGCGTATTTCAAAGCCCTCTGGCACTTCAAGTGGCGGTATTACATCCCTTTCGGGGAAAAAGTACATTTTAAGTTGCATGGCAAAATCAATCTCTCTTTACAAGCACATCCTTTTCGTATGCGCGAATCGGCTCCATCATCGCATAGTCATCGGGCATTCCATTCTTCTCGCAGTAGAACTGCCACACATCCGTCCATGGCAGTGCCTTGGACATTTCGCTGTGCGCCATCCTGCCTGTGAAGTCCCAGTTCTGCTCCAACTGCACCAGTTCCTGGTATGGTTCAAGCAAGGCAATCAGCAGCGCCTTGCGCATGTTGCGGGCGCCGATGGTCCATGCCGCGATTCTGTTGATGGAGGCATCGAAATAATCCAGGCAGATGTAGATGTTGGTGCCACCATTGCAGCAGCGGACTGTCTCCCTGGCGATGCGCAGCAACTCGTCATTCAGCAGGATGACATGGTCGCTGTCCCAATGCACGCCGCGGCTCACATGCAGAAGCATGCGCCCCTGCTGCGCCACCACCGCGCTTATCTTGTCCCCAATGTCCTCCGTGGGATGGAAGTGCCCTGAATCAAAGCACATCAGCTTGTTTGCCTTGGCGGCGTACATCAAGTAGAAGTCATTGGAACCCACCGTATATGATTCCACGCCGATGCCGAACAACTTGGGCTCCACGCAGTCCAGCTCGTATTGTTCATCTATGACATCGGCAAACATTTCGTCAAGCGCCTCCTTCAGGCGAATCCTTGGCGACAACTTGTCCGCAGGAGTGTCCTTGAAGCCATCTGGCGCCCATTGGTTGCAGACGGAGGGTGTGCCCTGCGCCTTGCCGAATGCCTCGGCCACGCGCCTGATTGCCTTGCCGTGGTTTATCCAGAAGCGCCTGATGCCAGGATCGGGATGGGACAGGGACAGACCATGGTCCAGTTTGGGATGCGAGTAGTATGCAGGGGCTATGTCCATTCCAATGCCACGTTCCTTTGACCAGGCCAGCCACCCTGCGAAGTTGTCTATGGTGAAGGCATCCCTGTCAACGCCTGGGAACATCACATCGACTTCATGCCCTTGCAGGCATACCCTGGAGGTGCCAGGAATCAGTTTCAACGCCAGTTCAAGGTCAGCCCTAAGTTCTTCAGAGTTCCTTGCGCAGCCAGGATACGAGCCTGTTACCTGGCAACCGCCAGTCAGCGAGTGCCCTGTGCTTTCAAAACCCTTCACATCGTCACCCTGCCAGGCATGTATCGATATGGGAATCCTGTCTAATGTCTCAATCGCCTTCGCCGCATCCACGCCATGCTCTGCATAAATCTCGCGCGCAATCTCAAACGCCTTCTCCGCCCTGGACATGATTATTCTCCTTATGTTGCATGTGTTTAACTTTGACAAAATCGAGTAGTAAAATACCTCATTTCCGCTAGTATGCAAGCAACCTTTCAACGCAGAGATTATTTTAACACAGAGGCGCAGAGACGCAGAGGCGCAGAGTAAAAAATTGTTTATACCAAATTACTCAAAACAAACATAAACTTATCTTAAAAATCACGGAGCCTCTGCGTCTCTGCGTTAAAATCTTTGTGCGCACAGTCCACGGTTTTCACTCTCCCCACGATATGCCTCTGCGTTGAATATTGCGGAATGGAACCAAGAGGGTACATTATGCAACGTTGTTTTTTTTCATTGGAGCGGAGATGGAATGATGATGATTGAAAAAGCGCAATGGCTGTCAGT
This sequence comes from Victivallales bacterium, assembly GCA_017543165.1. Next base: position 6,447 of record JAFYGL010000151.1, read on the forward strand.
GCCTGAGGAAGTCAATAGCCTCTGGATTTTCAGCAAGGTATTTGTTTGTGGCAAGGCACAGGAGGCCACACTGGAAATCGCGGGCGACAAGGATGTGGCCGTTTTTATAAATGGCGCACATCTGCCCTTTTCGCAACTTGCCGATGTCCCTGGCGAAAAAAGCGTGACAACATGGAATGTCTCCTTGAAACAGGGTGGGAATGTCATAAATGTGCAGCTTTTCAATCTCAATGCACAATTTGCGGTTTATGATAACAACTGCATTCATGGTTTTGCGGCAGTGATATATGCTGGCGACAAGTTGCTGTGCGCCACGGACAGCACCTGGCGCTTCCGCCGCGACGAGGCGTATTTGCCCTTGGACGTCAACGTTACGCCACAGGTCGGCAAGTGCTTCTGCTACGACGCCAGGCGCGCTTTCCCATGGCAGGGCGTGGACGCAGGCGGCGAAAATGCCGTTCCCAAGGCCTGTCACCCGCGGTATTTTGCCCGTGAAGTGCCGCCTCTTGTGCCCAGGGACTTGCCAAATGTGCGCCTGGTGCAGTTCGGCTACATTAAACGCACATTGCAGGAAGGCACATTTGCGGAAATATGCCAGGCGGATTTTCTGCGTCCACTGTTCCAGCAGAACCTGTTCTTTGACATGCCGGAATTTGACAAGATGCGCCTGGCACCAGGCCGCTACCGCAACATGCGCCCGCAAGACAAATGGACCATTCTTCCGCGCCCTGAGAATACAGATGGCGTCTATGTCACAATTGACCTGGGGCGGGAGACCGTTGGCTTCCTCAAATTGTCTGTTTCCGCGCCTTCTGGCACCATTGTGGACATTGCCCACGGCGAACATCTGGATGATGGCCGCGTACGCTGCAATATGGGACGGCGCAACTTTGCGGACCGCTACATCTGCAAGGGCGGCGGCATGGAGCAGTTCTGCCATCGTTTCCGCCGCATGGGCGCACGTTATCTGGAGTTGCATATCACCAACTACACTGGCGCCGTCACGCTGGGCTTTACGCAGATACAGGAGCAGAACCTGCCTTTGGGCAAGGAGGCGGACTTTGAGTGCGAGGACCGCCTGATGCTGCTGAGCCGCGCCATCGGCATACACACCATGAAATGCTGCATGCACGAGCATTACGAGGACTGCCCCTGGCGTGAACAGGCGCTGTATGCCTACGATTCACGCAATCAGGCGTTGTTCGGCTACTACGCCTGGGGCAATTACAAGTTCGCCAGGGCATGCCTGTCCTTGCTGGGCAAAGTGCCCATGGAGAATGGACAACTTGCAATCACAGCCCCGCGCCATCCAGAACTTGCCATCGAGGTATTCACGCTTGTCTGGATCATCGAGCTTTACGAATACTACCTGTACAGCGGGGACTTCTCCCTTGCGGAGGGGAACAAGAAGGGCATTTTCCGCATAGTCGATGCCGTGCTTGCACGCTACGATGAGGCGACTGGTCTTTACTGCCAGTTCAATGACGCAAAGATATGGCGTTTCTTCGAGTGGATTCCTGGCATGACTGGGCATAGCGTTGGTGCAAAGGGCAATCTCTGGCTGTCAGAGAAGGAGCGCTTCAATGCGTGCTTCAATGGGTATTTTCTGGAAGTGCTGACCTGTGTCAACAAGATGTTCGGCAATATGTATGCGAAGGAGGCTTCCGCCCTTGCGGCGGCCATCCGCAAGTATTTCCGTATGGAGAATGGCTATTTCAGGACTGGCGATGATACTGAGTTGCTGCACCAGCACACCCAGGCGCTTATGCTTGATATAGGTGTGGTGTCCCCTGATGAGGCGGCTTTCTGCCCACAGTTCTTCCAGGCCTACGCTGACCAGAATCTTTTGCCTGCCACATTCAGCGCGATGCCCTATTTTCTGCGGGCATGGATGGAAGTGTCGCCAGAATCACGCCTTGCGATGGACAAGTTCATACGCGAAAACTACGATGCGATGGTGCTGAAAGGTGCCAGCACATTCTGGGAGACCGATGATGGCGGCGACGCCTTTGACTATGCAGGCAGTCTATGCCATGCATGGAGCAGCCTGCCAGTCTATTATTGCCATCGCTACATATTGGGTGTCATGCCGATGGAGCCAGGCTTCAAACGCTTCCAGGTCAAGCCCTATCCAGGCTCGCTTACCCATGCGTCAGGCACGGTCCCCACTCCTTACGGCGAAATACACATCACCTGGAAACTGCTTGGCGCCACCATACATCTCCAGGTGGAATGCCCGCCAGAAACCCAGGCCGTAATCAACAACTATCCCGAGTTCCCCGTTACAATTTAGACGTTTTTGGGACTGCCTGACTTGCGAATGCGCATTGTTACGCTATCTTATGGCATCGTTTTTAACAAGGGGCTATAGCTCAGTTGGTAGAGCATTACGTTCGCAACGTAGGGGTCAGGGGTTCGAATCCCCTTAGCTCCACCACCCAACTATCCGCGCCCCGCAGTGAACTCAACCACTGCGGGGCGCTTCCTTTTCGCCGCAAGTTCCCTCAAAACAAGGCACTTGCGGCTTTTCTTTTGCCCGTCTCTGACGTCTCCAGAGACGCTTTTTTCACTCGGTTTTTGCTCTTTCGGAGACGCTGATTCTCGCGTTTGTCTCTGTTGTTGCCAGAGAAAATAGAATCAGCGTAATGCGTTTGGTGTCTTCATTTGATTGTGATGTATTTTTGAAGTCTGCTGTTTGGCTTATCTGGAATAGTCATTGCAACTCTCCCCTGCTCAAGAAGTGGATTTAAGTGTTTACGAATACTCCGCTTGTCCTTATATCCAAGTTGTGCTGCTATCTCCAAAATGCTTTTGGGTGCTTCACAGAATGCTATGATCTTCTCTTCAAGTGTCAATGGATATTTCCCCTTGACTGGTGCATTCCCGCCGCCGACTGGTGCATTGACTTGGGTATTTTCTGCGGTCACTGGTGCATCGACTTGGGTAAAAGCCTTATCTTCCAGCCTCTCAAAAGGAATCGTTACCCTGATATTGTTTTCCGCAAAGTGAAAAACTTGCCTGCTGTATGCATTGACGATTGAGGGGACGCCTCGTCCCGTCTGCTCGCTAATATGAAGTTGAAGAATAATCTTGGCTAACTTTTCATTAACAGGCACAGATTCTCCTGCAAAGAAGCCGTCCATGGTCTGTTTTGGCGGCAGAGTCCCTCTGGAAAGAATTTCAATACGGTCCTGGAATGCTGTGAAGGCAGGTGCCCCTTCAAGCCAGTGGTTGTGGACAAATGCGTTGATGACAGCTTCGCGATAGGCCTCCTGATTAAACAACATTACTTCTTTACGTTCCACTACGCGTTCCCGCTCATCAGCTTGAGGAACATTCAACACCTCACCATATCGAAGAATGGCATCCAGAGAGTAGAGCAGGCAATCATTTCCGAACTCCCTGACTGCATACATAGTTGAAGCTTTTGTTTTGCCTGTAAACAATCCAAAACGGATAGGAATCTGACTGTTGTCGGAAAGCAGTTGAGCCATCACATTATATTTGCCATCAGCCGTCAGCAGATTCAGATTCTTCTTAAAGGTTCTCTTATTTAGAGTAATTCCTCTGGAACCATAGAAAGCAAACAGTTTGTTGAAAGACAGATCTTGATATTCGGATGCCGTATTGTCAATCGTTGGTATTTCACCGCGAAGAACCATAAACAGTTGTGCTTCTCGCTGCGGATAGTCCAGCAGATTTACTTTGCTGGATCCAATGCGATAATAACGAGTCTTGTCGAAAGCAGTTGGAACACCTTTTGCAGCTGGGATTATCAGAACTATCACGCGTTTCCCACGAAAATGTGTTTCATGAAAACTAAAAGCCAAATCTGGCTTGATCTGGCGAGCCAAATAATGCTCCAAGGGCTCGTTCTTAACGTTTCTATGATAATCAAAATTGGTTCCTACCACCAAGTGATTTGCATCCTCTATTCCCCAGACAAAGAATGCATATTTCTGCCCGACCATGGCGGCTGCGTTGGACATTCCCGCAATATATTCGCCTAGTGCATGGGGTTCAAACCAGTTCTCCTTGAACTCGAACCAGTCTTCCTCATAGTTGCGGGATATGAGATCCTCCAATATGTCATTTAGATTTTCTATCACAAAAGTCTCCTTGCTGGATTGCTAGTATTCTCTCCAGAACAATAGATTGAAAAAAACAATAGTTGGACATTTGAAAACCATTGTTACAACGCAGCAAACAAATACTGTACAATACAACTTTTCCCAATGGTTTTCAAGTCAGAAGGTCGCCATTTGTAATTGAGACCTTCTATGAAACCTCTTGACCGCCACCTTGACCGCCACCTTGACCGCCACCTTGACCGCCACCTTGACCGACACCTTGAGGGACACCTTGAGGGACACCTTGAGGGACACCTTGAGGGACACCTTGAGTATCACCCTTTGATGGTCTAATGAATGTTACCACAACAAAACCGCCATTGATACTCCAAGTAGGTGCTGCTACTCCTCTCTTTTGACAAGCCTCCATGATGCGCTTCACACCTGAACCCCAGTTCTCAATATAGGTTGTACTATACAATACATTAGCTATTAGAGGATTGTATGGGTATGATATGTGAGGTTGACGGATGTTTTCGGGTGTAATCTGCGGAGGCAATATACCAGGATTCTCGATTTCGATACGGTCATCGTAGATGGCAATACCTATGGTTAGGTTATACCGTTCGTACTGGCGATGACAAAGGGCATTCAAGACCGCCTCACGCAAAGCTTCGGCAGGTACCTCCAGATATTCATCACGGACCAGTCCGACAATCTTTCCGTGCATATTCAAGTGTTTGCGGAAGAAGTTCATCGCCTCGTTGAGCAGTACGAATATGTTCCCTTCCACTCGCTGATTGTCGATAAACTCATTCTTGTCAGTTCCTTGGAAACGAGCCAGACGCATAGTAAACTGCGTATACATGCCTGTATCTTTCGTAAAGAGTGCAGTTGCGGCATTCAGAGGTCTTTCACCAGTGGTCAACTTCCATTTACCCAACACATCTCCGATTGA
>JAFYGL010000152.1 GCA_017543165.1 Victivallales bacterium
CGCGGTCGAGTTTGACCTGTCGGCTTTCCATTTCGTAGAATACCACGCATGCCTTTGGATTTCTGTCGCGTGGTTGTCCCACGGAGCCCACGTTTACCATGACCTTGCGGTCTGTGGGGATGACTTTAGGTTTTTCGTAGTAATCCAATTGCGGTTCATTGGGTGCCATGTCCATGCCCAGCAGCGGGCTATGGCTATGGCCGCAGAATGCCAGCTGGCACTTCTGGTGCATAAAGTTGGTGAGGAATGTGCGTTCATCTATGCAATACGACCAGCGTGCAGGCGCGAATGACGAATGCAGGATGGAGAATTCATCTGCCTCCATCTGCATAGGCAGTTTTGACAGCCATTTCAGGTCGTCCATGGACAGTTGCATCTGTGTCCACTCCACGACCTGCTTTATATCGGGGCGCAGTTTTTCCACGCGGGGGTCCATGAGCAGCGTCACATATTCATCATGGTTGCCCATGACGCACTGGATTTCCCTGTTCTGTATTTCGTGGAGGCATTCCGCGGGACATGGGCCATATCCCACAATATCCCCCAGGCAAAGCGTCACATCCGCGCCCACTTTCTCAATGTGGGCGAACACCGCCTGCAATGCGTCGATATTGGAATGAATATCGCTGATAAATGCAATACGCGTCATTTTGTCTCCTATTTCTCCTTAGGTGCAATTGGCAGCCATGCTGGAACTGACATGTTGCCCGCCTTGTCCTTTGCCACCAGACGCAGCCATCTTACGCCCTCGTTGCGCCATTCGTCGAGGTCATACCTGTCCTTGTCCGCCAAAGGATAAGACTTCAGCAGTGCATCCCCATCATACACATCAATGGATGCCACGCCGCTTATGTCGAAAGCGCCGATTCTGGCGTTCAACTTGGCGGTGGGGCCGAATATGTAGAAATCGTCCAGCAGCAGCGTATCTCTGTGGCGTATGCCGAGGCGCTGGAAGTGCACCGCCTTGATGCGCATCTTATCCACATCCTTTATGCCTTTTTCAACTAGCATCTGCCTTACATTGAATGCAAAGTTAATCCACTTGCCATTCTCCCATTTAAAGGATTGCTTTGTATTGAGTTCAGTACCATCCTTGCTAGGCTCGGTAAGTGAAATCATGTATGTCTTGTTGTCTTCGGTGACTATGCCAAGTCGCACCTTCAGTTCCTTTCTGAATGTAGTAGTGGAAAGCCTGAATGCGATATACGGGTATTTTGCCAGTTCCCATTTTACGACTGCGGCGATTTCCCCCTGGCTGTAATGACTGTAGTGCACAAGATGGACGGAACTTCCAATGCTGTTGTCAATCCTGACTTCCTGCCCTCCTGCTGTAGGATTGAAGCGCCGTGCATTTGACCTGTGCCCTTCCCAGTTCCAGTCAACGCAGTAGCCTTCCTTGTCGCTAAAATCCAGAATATACCAGTTTGGACCACGCTTGTCTTCAGCATAGTTGATTTTGATGGGGAAGTTCAGGTCATCGCACACATTCCCCGCGCCGTCGCTGACATTGCCCACAGAGAATGTCACGGTATCGCCATCCTTCGCCCTGGCCAATTGCCTTCTCATTATCATTGGATAATTGAGAATGGCGACGTCCCTGTCCTTGTTTCGTTCGTATTCATTGGACCAGTTGTTGAGTTTGAAATCAACCTTGCCCGACTTGAACACAGCCTTGTCCAGATTCCATGGCGCACCGCCTGATGTGCCCACGTTGATTTGCAATGCCTTGCCATTGTACAATGGATTCGTGGCATTGACAATGCTGGCGGAAATGCTGGGCTTTGCCCTGTCCAGCAGGAAGGGCAGGTCAGTGATAGGCGACACATTGCCTGCCTTGTCCGCAGCCCGCAGCAGGATGTGTGCCACCCCGTCCTGGATTGTGGCTGGCAATTCAGGTGTAATCTTCTCGCCTGGCTTGCAGCGTTTCCATTCCTTGATTTCCCGCCCATCGTAGAGTGCAGTCGCAAAATAGACTGCGTATTCCACATAGTCCACACCGTCAAAATCAAAGTAATGAGGCGTGAACGCCAGTTTTTCAGCGGAATTGACAGCAGGCGCGACTGTTATGTCATCCAGTTTCAGATTGCTGTAGAGCCCCGTCTGGTCTGGCCTTCCATGGCTTGCGATGCGGAAGTTGACTATGTTGTAGCGGGTTTTCTGGAATGGACGATTCGTGAACGCGTCTGGCACAAAGCCCAGCCAGGAATGCCATTTGCTGTCCTGGTCGAAAGGCTTTGCATAGCGCACGCCGCGACTGTCATTGCTGCTCTGCCATGCCAACTTGATGGGATTTCCTGGATATACGAGGGACACATTGCACATGTCGTCCGCATTGTATCTAAAGAAGAACAGCGGATACTCCGCCACGGAATGCACCAGTGCGTAATCCGTGGCAAGATTGCCGTTTCCAGGAATATTGCTTATACGCACGTACCTGCCCGCCTCCGCATCGCTGTCCAGCAATGTCATGCGTGGCTTGTTCTGCTTGATTAGTGGCAATTGAATATCGTCCCCCTCAAAGCCAAGCCACATCTTGACCATGCCATCCACCTTCATCAATGCAGGCGGGCCGTTCCTGCGCGCATTGCCAGCCACATCCAGGCTGACATGGTGCACGTTCTCCGCATCCAGCCGCAATTCGCACTCCAGTTTGCCCTTGGCGAATGCCTCCGCCGCCTTGTCGGTGCGGGGAATCCTGGCCGTGGCGAATACGCCTTCCTTCCCGTTCTTCACTGGCTCAAGCGCCAAATCAATTCCATTGACCAGCAATTTCAGCGCCCCCAGGCGATAATCCGCGTATGGCTTGCCGCAATTGAGTTCCAGCGTGTCCAATGCCTCCTGTGACCAGTCCAGCCGAACCTCAGGCTTGCCCGCCTGCACCCAATCCACCTGCGCAGTCAATGCGGCGCGCCCCTTGTTCAAATCCACGTATGCCCTGGCATATTCCCTGCCCTCGGCGCACTTGTCCAACTGCGCCGCCAGTTCCTTGGGGTCTGTGCTCATATTAGGTCTGGCGGCATGCAAATCAGGCCTGGCGTTGCCGCGCACGCCTTCCCCGAGCACGATGTCAGGACGCTTGTAGAATATGGGCCTGAAATCACGTATCGCGTATGCATCGCCTGGTGCATTGCCGCCAATGCCCGAGGCCAGGAAGTCAAACTGCTCCAGCCCAAAGCCGCCGACGCGCACCACGCGTTTGTCATCCTCGGCAGCCGTGTTGCGCACCCAACTGGGCAGCCACACTGTCACCGTGGTCCATCCGTCCTTATCCAGCAAGTTTTCCTTTGCAGTGGGCTTTACCTCGCTCTCGCCTGTCTTTTGCCAATATGCGCCAGAGAAGTCATCGCCTGATATCTTGTGGAAATTCCTCAGCAAGAGTGTTTTCTTGTCGTCGTTCTTGTGTATGGTGTAGAAGAAATTGAATCTGGCTGTCTCTGTGCGTTTCACATCGAACCTGAAGCCAGCCACATCAGCGACTTTCAAATCAGGCAACTTTGCGTTCAACTTCATTTCGCCAGCGCCCAGCTTGTTGACCAGCACAATGCCATCCGTGTTTGAGGCGAAAGACATCTGGCTGCCCTGTGCAACGCCATCCTTGTATTCCCAATAGCGCATTTCCATGGCATTCAGGGGGAAGCCATTTGCAGTGCCGTCCCAATGCTCTGGTGCAGGCTCCTCCCTCTTTTCAGGAATGTCATTTGGCAGCAATCTCACATTATGCTGCTTTGCACTTGCCTTCTCGTAGGTAATCTTGATCTGCGCCAACGTCATGCTGTGGTCGAAGGTCCATATTCCAAGGCATCCCTCGTTCAGCACATTGTCATCATTGCTGGTCATCACCAGTTCATCGTCAAACCAGAATTCCAGTTTGTTGCCTATCTTGCGCAGTTTGAGGTAGTACCATGCGCCATGAATGTCCCTGCCACGTGCAATCAGCGGATTCAGGATGCGGCGGTATGTGCCCTTCCTGCGGCGCGGCACCATGTACGCGTCGGATTTGTTGATGCGCTGTCCATTTCTGTACAGATATGTCCAGTTTTGGGATTTATTCTGGTCCCATTCCGAGCATGTCACCGTATAGCCCGAGGATGCAGTATTGTCCTTGGACATGATGGTGCAGTTCATGTTGCCCGCCCTGTCATAGTAGCCATGCCTGGTGCCTGCGTAGAATTCCAGTGTCATGTCGCCCTGGAAACGCTGCTTCCTCCAGAACGCCCCCATGGTGTCCAGGGACTGCGCTATCATGTGGGACCAGCTGGCTGTGCACTGGAAGCGGTTGATGATCTGCCAGTCGCCGCCGTTCACCAGCCAGTCATGAGGCGATTCATTGAAGAATTCGTCTATCACATTCATCCTGGTGACGCTGCTCTTCTCCATGTCCTTGCTGGTGTATTTCCTGGTGAGCAGCCTCGTGCCGTATTCGCGCAATGGCAAGGCAAGCCTGCGCGTGTTCAGCACCTTGCCGCCACAGGACAATTCCAGCCAGTATCCCTCCAGCGAAACCGCAATGCGCGTATCCGCCTTGGGCGCCTCGATGGCATAGTTCTCGCTGAAATCGTCAGGCCCAGTCATGCGCACTTCCTTGTCTGTCATGACAATCTTGAGCGCGCCTTCCTTGGCGCCGTCCGCCAAGCCGAAATGTATCTCGCCGCCAACCTTATATGGCAAGGACATGTTGAAGTCCCCGAAGAAGTCGCCCTTGTGGTACAGTATGTCCCCACCGCCGCCAATCCACTGCCCTTCGGCAGCTGCCCAGTGGCGCATGAACGGGTCATGCTCGAACACCACGTTCTTCTGCTTCAATTCATGGGTTCTAACACGGCGGCGGGACATCTCCATGCCCGTGAACCGCGCAGAGCCACCAGCAGGCAAATACAAACCAGCCGCGCCAGAGGACACCTCGCCGCGCTTGAATATAAGCGCATCATCGCAGCAGCAGCGCAATGTGCCCGCCGCATCAATCTCCATCAGCATCCGCACTTCGTCCTTCCAGGGTATGTCAAAACTGTCCAGCGTGGACTTGCCGCCAGGCGCAAAACGCAGCAACTCCAGATGCGCCCTCTTGTCATTGCGGCTGCGTGTGAATACATAATAAGGATTGCCCGCACCATGCCATCCAGCCATAATGCCCGCCTTCTCACCACGCACCATCGTGGAGAACACGACTGACTTTTCATGGCTGCGGCCAAGCACCAGCATCTCTTCCTGGCTTGCGGCGGACAACTGCAACGCATACGGCTCATGGGGCAGGCTGATTTCTGGCGGCGTGGCGGCCTTCTGCCTCATCCCTTCCGTGGCATAGACCGTGTTTGCCGCAACGTCATTGGCGCTCTCAAATGCAATGTCTCCATACGCGGACACCGTCACATCGTCAAAGCGTGTTTCATCTGGGGTGCTTGCGTAAAGGCCAATCCTGCCGCCAGAGGGCAACGGCGCACGGTAGCGGAAAAGCGGTGCCTTGTCCAGCATGGCTATGATTTCGCCATTGCGCAGAGACACGCCTGGCAGATACCACTGGCAATTGTATAGCGGCAATTCCACACGTGCCAGTATCTTGCGCCCTGCCTTGTCCTGCTTCCAAAGCCTGACCTCGCCGCCATTGTCCCTGTACAGCGTCAGCGCGTAGTACTCGCAATCCTTGCCCTGCCCTCTGCAAAGGAAGACAATGCCCGCCTCGCCTGCCTGTGGTTGCATGGAGGCAGTCAGCGTATAGTTGTCAAACAAGTCGCTTCCCGTGGTAATCAGGGCCTCCTCCCGCTTGCCGCTGCCCTTGAGTGAATAGAAGTTTGGCGACTTGTCCGCAGACGGCGGTGTTCTTTTCATTGTGTCCTGGTTTGTTTCGGGGCGTATTATGGATTCCAGCAATGCGGTATGTATGTGCCAGTTGCCGAATTCCTTTTTCCACGGCTGCAATTCGTCCTTTGCGCCTGGTTCGATCATGAAGTCCGTCTGGTAGTCTGGCCTGGCGGTAATCTGGAAATCCAGTTGCTTGCTAAGTTGCACCTGGGACGCGTTTGGCCACTCCAGTTTGCATCCATCCAGCGCCATGGGCGCCTGCATCTCGCCGCAAAGACGCCCGTTCACATAGTATGCCCACCATTCCTCGCGGAACTTAACCAGCATGTCGTATGCGCTGGCCTCTTCAATGCCCGCATAGTTCATTGGCTGCGGCAATGCAATCTGCGTGCCCTGCGCATCATTGCAGGTGACCTCCCAGCCGCCTTCGTTGATGCGTATCAACGCCACACGCCCATTGCCGCTGACGCGCAGCACCAGTGGCGGCGTGCCAGGCCGTGCCGCCAGGCCAAAGACAAGGTTGCCCTCCGCCTTGCGGAACTGCATCAACTCCGTCCAGTCCTCGCAATATGCGACCACCGCAAACAACGCAAAAAGCAATAATAAGGTCTTTCTCATCTTTACTTTTGTTTTTTATTATAGACGCCTCGGCGCCCACATTCATTTCAGCCCGAAACGCCTCCTGAACAGGCACAGCAGCATCGCCGCCCCCGCAAACACCGCCGCCACCAGCCATGTTGAAGCCAGATGCCTCGTGCTTGTGCTTACAGGTATGCTGGCAGACAAGGGCACCTTGCCCGCCTCATATTCGCCGTATGCAAAATAGCGCCCGCCTGTGATTCGCGCCACATCCCTCAACAGCGCTTCGTTGAACGCCGTCCTCTCCATCTCGCGCCCCGCAGGCGCCGCCACAAAGAAAGCCTCCTTGGACAATGCCCGCCCAGGCAATGCAATACTATACTGCACACGGTACTCGCCTTCAACCTCTGGATACAGCAATGCCGAATAGCGCCCCTCCTCGTCCGCCGCAGCCTCCAGCACTAGTTCCCGCACCGCGCCATTGGGTCCGCTTACACGGGCGTTCACGCTTGCATTCGCCGCTGGATTGAATTCATCATCCAGCACATGCAATTCCAGCGCGAATTCCTCCCCCGCCTCGGCAAGCCGCCCATTCAGTTCACGCACCCTGGGCCTGGCCGCCTCGGCAAGCCACTGGAACAGCGCGGTCCACCAGGCGTCATGCAATTTGTTTCCAGCAAGTCTCCAGCGCCAGGTGCTCTCCAGCCCAGTCTGCGCCACGCGCCCTGCCCCGAATGGAAGCCCAGCCACCAGCGGCAATCTAATGCCATATTGGAAATCCACCAACGCCATCGGCCTGGCCGATTTCTTCAAGCCCTGCAATATCCCGAATGCCTCCCCTTGCTTCAAAAACACGCCCGATGAAAATGCATTCAAGTTATTAACGTTTTTTGCAAGCAAGGCATCCTGGATGATGCGCAACTTTGCAGGCATCGTGGATTGCGCAAACTGCACTCCCTGCGAAGGCAGCATGGAAGACAGTGTTTCAGGCACCTTGTCCAACAGCCCACGCACCAGAAGGCCGCCGCCCTTGTTCTCCACGAAGGCCCGTATTGCAAGCAAGCCTTTTTCTTCCAGAAGCGGCACTGCCCTGGCATCAAGGCATACTATATCAAAATCATCGTAAAATGCAGTATCCTGCGGGAATGAATTTTCTGGCGGGCGTATATTTTCAGGGAAGCCCGTCGCAATGAAGCGCTTGTCTCCGACTGCGGTAATCACGGAGGCTGTAAACTGCGGATTCACAGCGGTGAACTGGTTCAGGAAGCGCTGCTCCCAATCCAGCCCCCCAAGCAGGAACAGTATCCTGAACTGTGGCGGCGGCAGTGCCTCCACCGCCGCAAAGGCGGCATTGTTGTCTTGTCTGGCCTCTTTTGCACTGGAGAAAACTATGACTTTGTAGGAGTGGAAGCCTTCCGTGCGAGGCTTGACCGTAAAATCCAGCGCCGCCGTCCCACTCTGGAACTGCAGTGTCCTCTGTTCAAGGACATTGCCCGCCTCGGACAATGTAACTGTCAGTTCCCCTGCCCTGCTGCCATTCACCAGCGCGGTAAGATTGCAATCCGCATCCCGCTGCGTTTTAAGCGAAGCTTCCTTCCAGGTCACAGCATAGTCCAGTTCATCTCCCGCGCCGCCTATTCCCACGCAACTTATCGGGATGCCTTTCCGTGCGTATTCTTTCGCGACTGCAAGCACATCCGCACCGCCATTTGACACTCCGTCGCTCAAGAGCACAAGGGCGCCAATGGGCAGGGAACGCTCCTCGCCTTCCAGTATCTCCTCCAAATGCCTGCCGATGGGACTTGCACCAGGCAGAAGCCGCTCGCCACCGAAATCAGGCACCAGCCTCATCTCGCCTGCAAAGGCAAGCTTCTCCACACGCTGCGAAAAGTCTCCGCACTGAACTGCTGCCAGGCATTCGCGGCGGCTCCGCCCGCCAGGCATGTCCCGTACGCTCATGCTGCGGGACATGTCCCCCAGCAGCACTATGCGGCAGGCCCCTTCACGCACCTGGCTTTCGCGAAACACTGGCTGCAAAAGCACCACAAGCAAGCCTGCCAGGCACAATGCCTCAAGGCACAGCAGCAACGCAATCTGCCTTCTGTTCAGACGGGACCGCCTATAGCCCCAAAACAAGAGGGCCAGCGCCACCAGTGCCCATGGCAAAAGCAGCCATATTGAAAATACGGGGCGCATAGACTAGGATTTGGCCTTTCTGTATTGACTTACCAATATTATCGCAGCACCCAGGAACACCACGGCCACCGTGCCCCACTGCATGGCTGCGATTGGCTCGTGAATCACAAATGTGGCAACACAAAGCGTGAAAAGCGGAGCAGCCTGCTCCATGGCCGCAGCCGCTGTGACTGGCGCCAGATGCAGGCCGAACATGTACAGGGTGTACCCCAATGCGGAGCAAACTGCGGACTTGACCAGCATGAACCACCACTGTTCCCTGTTCAACATCAGGAAATCTTTGCCTCCGCCCGCGCAGATGTACACCAGGGATGTGACTATGCCCGCAGTCAACATCCTCATGCCGCATAGATGGCTGGACTTTATGTTCTCCATGAGTTTCTTGCCCAGCAAAGTGCCAGAGGTCCACAGCACTGCCGCCGCAATTGCACATGACCAGCCAAGCGCCGCGTTGCACTGCCGTCCCTCATGCTCAACATCTGGCTTCATGAAATAGGCCGTGCCGCCATAGCCCAGCACCACTATGACAATTCCGATTATCGTGGAAATATTGGGCCTTTCGCCAAAGAAGAACCATGCCGACAATATGGCCATTATCACCTGGCTGCGCAGTGTAAGCCCCACCAGACCAGGGTTCAGGTTGCGTATAGCCATCACATAAAGCAGTTCTGCAATGACAGTGGCGAATATTATATAAAACAAAAAACTGCCCCACAGGTCCCTGCGCTTTGCCAGAAAAAAATAGCCCCTTAATGCGGGAAGCAGCAGAATGAGCCCTGCCAAGGTCATGGAAACACCAACCATTACAGGACGCGCCACATCATCGCCTATGACACGTATGAGAATGGGATCCATTGACCACACCAGCCACGCCATCGCCATAGATATGTACGAAGCCGTAACAGAATTCTTCATAAACTCAAATGTAATTATGCAAAAAAAAGTGCGCCGCCTCGGCGCACACAGAAAACATCCTCACGCACCTGGCGCGTTCCCGCTAAGGCAACCTGAGTGGGCGCCGCCTCGGCGCCCACATCCCAATCGGCGCCCACACAAACATCACACCGCCAGAGCGGCGACGCCCAGCAGCAGGGCGAATGCCTCGCATACATACAAGGCGCTAATGGCGGAAAGGCGTATGTTGAAGCGCTGCAAAGCGGCTGGCAGCAGCCAGCACAACGCAGTTGACACCAAGGCAAACATGAAAACGCCGCTGCAATTTGGAACCAGCTTGCTTATGACTGCGCCAAACAACAAGGTCACCACGACAGCAGGAATCCAGTGCTTCTGGCTCAGCTTAGCCATCACGCCGCAGTCCAGCGAAGCGGTATATCCCAGCATGGCGGCTATGGGCAACCAGAGCCACGCATTGTGCACCAGAATCACGTATGTGCAGAATGGACGCAGCAGAAACAGCCCCAATGCCACAAGGCTGCTATAGGTAGCCCGCAAGTCATTGTCCTTGAAGCCATTCATAAGCATCTTGGAAAGTTCCACTATGGCGGACTTCTCGTCCTTCATGCATGTAAAATGACGCAGGACAAATACCGCCAGCGCCCCGAGCACCGCGCCAACCACACGGTCTCCTGACACCAGCCAGCAGACCAATCCACCGCAAAGCCCCCAAAACAGTCCAAGTACCCCGCGCATCAACGCACGTTGCACATCTGTAGGACTTTTATGCCGCCCACGTCCCATATCCTCCAATGCTATGGGCAGCGAAGATACTTCCCTCAACGCTTGTAAATAAGACTTCATTGGATGTATTCTCCTGGGCTGTTTATTTCAAAATCCCGCAACGGCGCATGGTATTGCGCAGCTTCTCCCTGTTGGCTGGCGCCATCTCGCAGAGGGGCAGCCTGTATTCCTCGGCAATCAGGCCCATGTCCGCCAAGGCGGCCTTCACTGG
The DNA here is from genome assembly GCA_017543165.1 of Victivallales bacterium. Next base: position 10,481 of record JAFYGL010000152.1, read on the forward strand.
AATCGGATTGCTCTCGATGAACAGATCGCGGTACAGGGGATACAGGCGCCTGTGTATCGCCAGCGC
>JAFYGL010000153.1 GCA_017543165.1 Victivallales bacterium
AGCTACTCCTGCAATGGGGGCTGCGATTGCCTATATCTTTGATTATTTGTGCTTGTTTTTATAATTTGCAATTGTATATTGGCGATTCAAGATTGATTATCAGTGAAGGCACTTTGTGTATGAGAGCGAGTTAGGTGAAGTCGGAGGCTTCGGTATTTCATGGAGACGTATTTTTCAAGTGCTGATTTCCAGAAGGTGCGCAAGGCATTGTTCATTGGCGCACATTGCGATGACACGGAACTGAGGGCAGGACCCGTTATTCGCCGTCTGCTCCGCAACGGGGTGGAGTGCACGGAATGGACTATGATAGACGGTCCCTGGTGCAGTGGCGTGCCAGGGCAGGACGGGCGCCGCAATTCCCGCGAGATGCTTGCTCTGCGCGAAAGCGAGAACAGGAAGGCCGCCTCCGTTCTTGGAATCAAGAACCTGCATTTCTTCCATCTGCGGGCCTCGCATCTCTATGGCGATGAGATTGACATCAACCATTTCGTGAAAATCATGCCTGACTTCTCCTCGAGGGAGGAACTGGCGAAAAGCATTGACCAGGCCGTCTATACAGGGCAGCCCATGGGCGTATTCGCCTTCGGTCTCCCATATTTCAAGGAAAAGTTCATCAAGATGCTGGAGGATGAGGCTCCAGATGTGATTTTCACGCACTCCCTGAACGACCTGCATATCGACCACTATGCAGTATGCACCATGGTGCTCCGCACTTTGCAGGTGTCGGAGAAACTGCGCGGCACACCTGTTCTCATGTGGCGCGCTGGCGGCAACGGCGGCTGTGACCGCTACCTGCCAACGCATTTCATCGAGGTCTCGGAGGAGGATGTGGAATTGTCAGACAAGGCGATGCAGTGCTATCCCAGCCAGTTCAAGCCTTCGGTTCTCCAGCATGGCTATGTGAGGGGAAAATGCGTCACATACGGCAAAATCTGCGGAAAGGAGTATGCCGTGGCATTCACCCAGCAATACCATCCCACGGTGAATCTACATGGAAGTCCAGAGGACTATATTCTGGACGAATACCGCCACAATACAAAACCAGAGGTGATTTCACTATGACAGAGCCATTGTCGGGGCGGCACAATCCGCCAAAGACCCTGGAGGAACACAGGGAATATCTGTTTGAGATAGTCCGTCTCATGCTGTTCTACATGCATTTGCAGTTGAACGAGCATCCAGAGGAGAGTTTTACATTTGTGCTGCGCAACAGGGTGGACATATACCGCAAGACCGATGCAAACCCAGGCCCCCTGAACCCTCCAGACCTGCATTTTGACGAGGAGCCATGGCTCTGCATGGAAAGGGCCGCCGAGCAATGCTGGCTGGCGCATAAAGAGGACAGGGCAGGCTTCGAGGCTGAGGCGTTTGAAATATTCCGCCCATCCATAGAGCGCAGGGTAGAGCGTGATTTCCACGATGGCTCTGTCCTGAAGCGCTATCAGTGCGGCTGCTTCAGGCACGATTTGGCATTGAAGAAAATCGAAGGAGAATGCCTTGGTTTCCATATCGCCAACGACAAGGCGCCTGATTCTCTCTTTGATTATCCGAGCCATATACGGGAATGCCTGCTGAAACTTTGCGACGTCGGAGAACAGCAGTTCGGCGCAAAGCATCTCTGCACCTCCACATGGCTCAATTGCTATCCACGATTCCTGGCATTGTTTCCTGACGAGTGGCAGCAGAACCTGGGCAAGGAAAACCACGAGGTTGGCTGGGGCTATGGCCACTGGGGGCAGTTTATTTCCGCACGTGGAACATACAACAGGCGCAACGGAGACTATTTCCGCCAGAACGGCAGAATGCCATACTACCCGCGTTTCTCAAAATGCAGAATTGACGTCCTGCGGGCATTCCTTGCATGACTTGCTTGTATGATATATTGCGTAATGGGACACAGAATGATATTGGCAAGCCATTGACAAGGCGCATCTACCCGCGGCTGTCGCCGCGGGCACCAAACCCTTCTCCTTGCATCTTTCTTTGGGTGCATTGGCATGG
>JAFYGL010000154.1 GCA_017543165.1 Victivallales bacterium
CATCACATGTATGCGCAGGGCATTGTGCCCGCACAGGTGCACGGCGTTCACGGCGATTCCGCTCTTGTCGATATAATCGGCAAAAGCCGCAAATGAGCCATAGCAGTCCTTGTATCCGTCGGAGGCCTTCTTCGCTCCAGTGAGATAGTATGAGGAACCGCAATTTCCCGAAATGTCAGTTGTCACGCCTTGCGAGATGCGTGAATCAGCCGAAGGCACCCTGGCATAGTTGGATTCGGAGTGGGTGTGGACATCAACGAAACCAGGGACCAAATCCTTGCCCTTTCCATCCACAAGCGTAGCCCCCGTCTTGTTGATTTTTCCGCATTCCGCGATTTCCACAATCTTGTCGTCTTTTACTGCGACATCTGCCATAAACGGCGCTTTGCCGCTGCCGTCATACAGCTTGACATTTGTAAAAAGAAGCTCGTTCATTGTTGCATTCCTCTGTTTTGGATTATGCCTGGGGGGAAAGATAGCACACATGAAGAGAAAAACAATAATAAATGACAATGACTACGCTTCCTAAAATAATAGCCCCCCCTCCCATTACTAAAAAAGTCACAAGCCGCTCAGAACAAATTGTAACTCGTCGTTTTTGTGCTAGATTTTCCCAAAATCTCGTTATCACCAAACAAGGGAAAGTTACTGCAAATAACCTATCCTTACTTGAATAGAACTATATGGATATACTCCAAAAATGCATTGACTTCAGAAAGGCTGAGGAGCTGCGTGCAACTGGCCTGTATCCATATTTTCACCCCATAGAATCCAATTTTGGGACAGAGGTGGCAATGGAAGGGCAGCGCCGCATTATGCTTGGCTCCAACAACTACCTTGGGCTGACGATGTGCCAGGAGGTAATTGAGGCTGGTATTCACGCCTTGGAGAAATATGGTTCGGGCTGCTCTGGCTCGCGTTTGCTAAACGGGACGTTGGACATACATCTGCAACTCGAAAAGGAATTGGCCAATTTTCTGGGAAAGGAAGAGGCATTGACCTTTGGGACGGGATACCAGACCAACCTCAGCATCATAAGCAGCCTGGTCGGCAGGCATGACTATGTGATATGCGATGTGGAGAACCATGCAAGCATCTACTCCGCATGCCGCCTGAGCTTCGGCAAAATGCTGCGCTACAAGCACAATGACATGGAGGGACTGGAAGCCTGCCTGCAAGCCATCCCCAAGGACAGCGGCGCCCTCATTGTGGTGGACGGTCTCTTTTCACTGGGCGGTGATTTGGCAAATCTGCCCGCCATAGTCCGTCTTGCAAAGCAATACGGCGCACGCACGATGGTAGATGACGCGCACGGATTGGGCGTACTAGGCAAAGGCGGTCGAGGCAGCGCGTTCCATTTTGGCCTTGAAAATGAGATAGACATATTCATGGGTACATTCTCCAAGTCGCTTGCCTCGTTGGGCGGCTTTGTGGCAGCCTCGCATTCGGTAATAGAATACATGCGCCACACAGCCTCCCCCTTTGTGTTCTCAGCCGCAATTCCACCAGCCAACGCAGCTGTGGCTCTTGCCGCATTGCAGCATCTTGAGGCACACCCAGAACTGCCTGATAAACTGCGGCAAATTTCTGAATACGCCCGCAATGCCTTTGCCAAACGCGGATTGCACATTCGTGAAAGTGCACTTGCCTATCCAACTCCAATCATTCCGCTGCGCACCTGCACGCTGGAGAACACTTTTGCCGCAGCCCAAAAACTCTACGACGCAGGAATATACACGGCGCCATTCGTGCCTCCAGCCACGCAGGAAGGGGACGCTCTCATACGCACAAGCTATATGGCAGCCCATACAGAGGCACTGATTGACAAGGCGGCGGACATCATGGCAAATGTGTTTGCGGAAATGGGACTTATTGAACACGGAACGGCAAAGCTGAAATGAAATTGTTCCTGTACAACTACATACGCTCAATGCGGCTGTACTACTGCTTTGTGACTGGCACTACAGTGCTTCTAGGCATGACGCTGGCCAATGACATCGCGCAAAAGTCAGGCCAGGGGCGGCCAACGGCGATGCACCAGGTGCTGCTTTTGCTGGTGGGCTTCTTTGCCTGGGGTGTGAATCAGGTTTTCAGCGATTATCTGGACAGAAAGGAGGACGCCATTAACGCACCACACCGCCCAATGGTGACAGGTGCCCTGCCCCCACGCCCTGCCCTGCTTCTTTCCGCCATGCTGATACTGGCCTTTGCCATTGCAAGCGCCTTTGTTTCTATATGGACACTGCCAGTGCTTGCCTGCGGGGCGGCACTCAATTGCGCCTATTCGCTACTGAAGAAAGTCCCCATATTGAACTGCCTTGTCTATGCCTGCGCCATAAGCTGCTGTGCCTTGTTTGGCTACATCGGCTGCATGAAAGCCTTTCCCGATGCCTCATTGCTTTTGCTTCTTGTAACTCTCCTTGTAGTGATACATTTCCTAATGTGCCACAACAGCTATTACAAAGATGTGCCTGGCGACAGGGCAACTGGCATCCGCACATTGCAGACGCTCTGCCACCGCCACGTTTCAATTACAGTCTCGCTGGTGTTTTTCGCCTCATTTTTCATTTATGGCGTAATTAGCTTGCTCCATTGCCTTGACGGAACAAGCTCTAGTCTAATAAATTTTCTTATTCATTTGCTTCTGCAGATTTTGCTGGCAAGCCTGCACATTAAAAGTATCCTTGCGGAGAAGCATCACGAAGCCACCCGCCTCAACTGCGAACTTTGCGTCAGCATGCTCTACACCCTAATACTGCAAATTGAACATTCGCTGCTGATTACGGAAATACTGTCCTTACTCATGATTGAAGCCCTGTTCATTTGGTACCGCGATGAAAAAGAGTAAGTTTATAACTGGCCTGGCAAAATTGCTATTCTACGCAAGGATGTCCCTGGTATGCGCCTGGCGCTACCATTCATTCTCGGTGCTGTGGAAAGCCTCAAAATTCACCAGCATCTTCTTCAAGCATAAACTGGTGAGACTTCCTTCTGGAGAATATAAACTGGACTTCTATATGCCCAAATATCCATCCAAGGCATTCTTCACAGCGATAGAAGACAAGGTGCTGCATAAGCCGCCACGCCCTGTCAGCGTCGTACTGTCAATAAGCAAGGCCTGCGCCTATCATTGCCCGCATTGCTACCAGCGCAAAGACTCTCCACAGGAGCTGCCACTTCCAATCTTGCTTGAAAACGTGCGGAAACTGCGTGATTTCGGTGTGGTGGCATGGGCTGTTGAAGGCGGAGAACCGCTGCTGCGAATGGAACGTCTTGAGGCGGTTCTGTCAGAAATCAGCGGACTTGAGGTTTGGGTGAACAGCACGGGGCATTCTGCCACCCCAGAGAAGATACGCCGTCTGGCCGAGCTAAAAGTCACAGGCATAATGAGTTCAATACATTCAGTGAATCCTGATGAGCACGATGCATTCACTGGCGTAAAGGGTGCCTGGCAGCGTGCGCTGGATTTTCTGCATGACTGCCAGGAGGCGAGAATGCTGATTGGATTCAACACGGTGCTTACGGACGAGCAAATCGTCAATGGCGGCATTGACGAAATCATGTCCCTTGCAAAGGAGCATAACTGCGACTACATCCAGCTCATTCATCCAAAGGCCTGTGGCGGCTGGATGGGAAAATCCTTTGACACTGCCATCAGCCAAAAGGCAATCCGAATTGCAAAAGAGGCACAGCACAGATACAATTCCTCCAGTGAGCCAAACTCGCCTGTGCTGACAGCGCAGGTGTTTGAGGAATCGCCCGAAATGCTGGGCTGCTGCTGTGGCGGCATAGACAGATTCTACATCGGTGCGTCAGGCGAGGTGCAGCCCTGCGAATTTGTGAACATTTCCTTCGGCAACCTTAATGACACGTCATTTGAGACTGCATACGCACGGATGCGAAAATGCTTTGCCACGCCCTGCGAAGAATGGACTTGCCAAGTTAAAGCCTCCGAAATCGCGCGACACGCGCTGGAACCACTGCCCCTTCCCTGGTCAATGACGGAAAAACTAATCCAGAATTGGACACCAGGGACTCCAACAAAAGTCTATGAAAACATAGGCATCTACAAAAATAGCAAATAGTGGACTGTGGACTGTGGAC
>JAFYGL010000155.1 GCA_017543165.1 Victivallales bacterium
CTCATTGATTCCATTGAACTGCCAGAAAACTACCACGTGGAATGGACTGGACAGGCACGCGAGGAGAAGAACAACAGAGGCCAGCTAATCTACCTTATGATACTGGCAATCGTGTTCGCATACCTCTTCCTGGTGGCGCAGTATGAAAGCTGGACCATTCCAGTGCCAGTGATGCTCTCCGTCGCCGTCGCCGTGCTGGGCGCCTACATCGGCCTGACAATCTGCCACATGACACTGAGCGTATATGCGCAGCTGGGCATGGTCATGCTTATCGGCCTGACCGCCAAGAACGCCATCCTCATGGTGGAATTCTCCAAGGCCGAGCGTGAAGAAGGCACAAGCATCGAGGATGCGGCCATGCATGGCGCCAACATGCGCTACCGCGCAGTGCTGATGACCGCCTGGTCCTTCCTGTTCGGCGTGTTCCCGCTGGTGGTTGCAACAGGCGCGGGCGCTGGCTCGCGCCAGTCCATCGGCATAACCACGTTCTCTGGCTTGCTGCTCGCCACCGTCGTGGGCATCGTGTTCACGCCAGCGCTGTACGCACTGTTCCAGCGCATACGCGAAAGAGGCAAGAAACTGCTGGGAATTGGAAATCCTAGCAATTGATGAGGAAATACACGGAGGACAAAATGGTATTTCTAAGGGCACTCTACAATCACACAAGAAATTGCCTGCGTCGGTACGCTAATAATTTTCTGTACCCATTGGGCATTTCTTTCCTGCTGGCCCTGCTGTTACTTGCAAGCACTTTACTTACTCGATGGGAAGATCTTTCAGCACTTTACGCACTGCTGATGCTTGGATTGACCCTCATTCATTGTGTGCTTGTTTTTTTCATTGCCATTGTCCTCCTACTGAAAAAACGAATTCTCAGAAGTTTCTCATACGTGCTTCTGTTCCTTTGCGATTTGATTGTCAATTATATCATTCTTTTCTTTATAACAATAGCATTTATGTGCTCAGGACCAGTAAAGGACCACTTCATCAAAGACAACGACATAAAATTGCCAAAGGACATTGAATTGCTGGTTCCCAAGGAAAACACATACGCACAGGACACCAAGATGCCCCCTTTCGCGGAAGCAATAGAAGAAGCCTTGATAAATGGCCCCGCCATTGGCAACGACGAGGAGTGCCATATTCCTTCACTGGAAAAACTAATGGCTACCGATGAAGGCAAACTACGCCTCATGCATTATCTGGAGGCTAGTACCGAATGGGTCGTTTTAAACAACAATGTGGATGGTGTTTATGCCGAAAGACGTAAATCCAGAAACGGGAATTCATTCAACTTATTCCTAGAAGAGGACAAGCCATTGGTGGATTTCAGTTTTCAAATCAGGCTATATTTCGATAAGCCCGCCCGCCTTTTTGCAAGAAACCACAAGCCTTACGAGTGCATTATTGAAGATTATAGCACTCCCAACAAATTCTCTGCCAGAACCTGGAGTCAGGCGGGCACAGCAAGCGTGTACATCGTGGAAACAGCAACAGGCAGAGATGGCAGAAAAGTCGATGGACGACGTATCACTAAAAAAATCACAGAATTGCTGGACAAGGAATTCACGGAAATTAGCCTGGACAAGTTTGGCAAGGACGGCAAGGAGATTCAGGTCAAACTACTAGGTTCAGGTGGCACCTATGCGCTGGACATCTGGAGCAACCAAGGACAACCTGGCACATTCACTGTTAAGGCGACGGAAATTACCAAGGGCATCCCGCTTTCGAAGCATCGTCTCAAGGAACACGATGTCAAGACCTACGGTGATTCCAGTTCAAAGCTCTACTACAGCCAGATTGAGTTCACAATCTACGAGGGCAATTGGCAAGAATACTACGGGGCAAGAATTGAACTCTGGTTCACTCCAGATGATGGTGGACCAGAACACAAAGTCTGGGAGGCAAACTGCAAAATCGATGGCTGGCAACGATGATTTGATTTTATGACATTTCTAGTGCTATCAATAATAATATTGCTGTTCCTGTCGGCTTTCTTCTCTGGGTCGGAGACGGCCCTCATGTCCCTTAGCAGGACGGAGGTCAGCCGAATGAGCAATGGCACCGCCAGCGACAAGCTGGCCTGCCAGTTGCTCAAGAAGCCACAGCAACTGCTCAGCACCGTGCTGATAGGCAACATGTTCGTCAACGTGCTGCTGACCAGCGTTTTCTCCACACTGCTGGCGCAACTGCTGAGCACCTCCAATGGCAGCCTTATACAGAATGCGCTGCTTGCCATGAAAATCGGCGCAGCAACCGCCGCCAGGCTTGACAAGTTGTTCCAGTTGCTGCTGAACATCCTCATAGTCACGCCAATGCTGATGATAGTGGGTGAGCAGACGCCGAAAGTGCTGGCATACGCCAATGGCCCCGCCATCGCCCGTACTTCAGCCAAGCCACTCCAGATACTGAATGTGATACTGAAGCCATTCAGCCTCCTGCTCCACTTTCTGGCAAACATAATATTGGCAATATTGGGCCAGAACATCATGGAAAGTTGGCGTGAAATGACCATAGACGAACTGATTGCCACAATCTCTGCAGGGCAGGAGGCAGGCGCAACTGACAACAGCGAGCACAAGATTCTGTCTGGCACCGTGGAAATCAGCGGCATCACCATAAAGGAAGTCATGACGCACAGGCTGGATGTGACAATGCTGTCCGATGAAATCTCCGTCAGCGACGCTTTCTCCCTGGCCATGGAGAAACGGCATTCTCTCTTCCCAGTCTATTCAGGGGACTATGACAGCGTGTGGGGCGTATTCTCCCTAATGTCCCTGCCCTTCTGGCGCGGCACACCCGAAATGAACAAGCCACTCAAGGCATTCAAGGAGAGCCTGGAAAACGCGTCCCCCAACCAGCTGCCTGTGTCAAAGCCATACTATGTGCCAGAAACGGCAAAAATCGATGCGCTGCTCTACGACATGAGACGCAAGGCGGCCAGTTTCGGCATCGTGGTGGACGAGTACGGCGGCATTTCAGGCATTGTCACATTGAACGACATCATGGAGGAACTGCTGGGCAAGGTCTCGTCAAAATACGACAACGAGGACACGCTGTACAAGACGGACAATGGCACATTCATCGCCAACGGCCACGCGCACCTGCGCTCCCTGCACCAGAAACTGGGCGATGCCTTCGAGAACGAGGAAGGCGAATCGGATACGCTTGCAGGCCTCATAATGGAGGAAATGGGCACGGTGCCAAAGTCGGGCTCCAGCGTAAAACTGGAAGACGGCACTGTGCTCACCGTGCTGCGCATGCAGGGCAGCAGAATCTGCAAAGTCAGAATCACGCCCCCAGCGCCCAAAAAGGAGGTGCGGCAATGAGCACGTTCCTTCTTGTCATGGCGTTGTTGCTGCTCTATTTCCTGGCGGCACTGTTCTGCTGCATAGAGACCGCATACACTTCCGTGGATCGCGTCTGGCTGAAAGACCAGGTGGAGCAAGGCAACAAGAAGGCAAAGCTGGCAAGCAGCCTGATGGCAAAGGCCAGCGACTTCTTCTGCACAATACTGCTGGGCACAGACCTGATACATGTCACCATAACATCGCTGGTCAATGCAAGCCTCACCCTGGCAATCGTGCACTCCTCATTCGGCATGAAACTGGGAGAACTGACTGGCGCAGGCACTGACATGCAAAGCCTGGTGACGGCGCTAATCACGGCCCCCACGCTGCTGCTATTCTCCGAATTCATACCAAAGGCAATTGGCCGCAGCAGGGCGAATGAACTCACACTGGCACTGGCGGGCATATTGTCCATGTTCAGCCGTATTCTCAAATATCCAGTCTCCGCGCTGGACAGAATATCGTCCTACATAACAAGGCACATTGGCAACCGCAGGGAAACTGCCGCCGCCAATGTCAGCAGGGACGATTTGAGGATCATAGCCTCCGTGGCGGCGGACCAGGGGCTGATACCAAGGGAATCGGAGCAGATAATGAACACTGTGCTCAGCCTGGAGAACAGCACTGTAGTCAGCATCATGGTGCCGCTGTACAATGTGAAGTCCCTGCCTCTCAACTCCAGCGTGGCGGATGTGGAGCACCTGGCCGCTGTCACTGGCTTCACACGCTTCCCCGTGTATGGCAGCCGCATAGATGAAATCGTGGGCGTCGTCAGCCTCAGGGACTGCATGTTCCGCACCGAGGACTACGAGACCTCAACCTACTCCGAACTGGCAAAAGTCCGCATTAGGGACCTGGTGGACAGGAATGTGCTGTACATTCCAGAAACCACTTCCATCAGCTCCCTGCTGGAGGACTTCCGCAATGGCGCTGGCCCAATGGCCGTGGTGGTGGACGAATATGGCGGCATGACTGGCGTCATCACAGCCGAGGACCTGATCGCCATGCTGGTGGGCGGCATTGCAGACAAGCGCAACCAGCACCAGCCACAACTCATGATTTCCAAAATCGGCAACGACACATACGAATGCGACGGCCGCATCGACATACGGGAACTGGAACTGCTCTTCGGCTTCAATATACACGACAGGGGCTTCTCCACCGCGGCAGGCCTGGTGCTGGACATATTGCAGCACATCCCCGAAACAGGCGACGCCATCGAATACCACGGCTACAAAATACAGGTCATGGAAATGCAAATGCACCGCATCGCCAAACTGCGCCTGACAAAAATCAACTGTTAGCTTTTCAACGCCTTGTAACTTTTCAGTTTGCCCCAATTAGGCAGAGATTATTTTAATCCAGTCCTCTATATAGTGAGTCCCGGCATAATTTATGAGAATCCAGGCTTTAATCGATCTTGTATATCATTGGCTTGTCAAATACAATTCGAACCAGGAACATCAGAAAATAAACAGGGAAATAGACAATGCGGTCCGCTGCACCCACCTGGCCGCTCCCACTTAACACCCATGCTTCTGGTATAGCGAACTCTCGTTCCGACATCAGGTTGTCCAAGGCCGCATGTTTCTTAAAATTCACGCCACTCTTCACTTCTATTGGAAGAACCTTGCCTCCATTCTCTACAAGAAAGTCAACTTCCCCGCGTTTTTTTGAGCTGTAGTAGTATATGAGGTCGTGCCCATGCGCGGCAAGCTCCTGTGCGACATAGTTCTCGTAAACCGCGCCAAAATTCATGTCAGCCTCGCCATTGAGTATGCGCATCTGTATGCCATCCATGTACATGGAGCAGAGCAGACCGACATCATTCATGAAGAACTTGAACAGATTGGACTTTGTGGCAAGTTCAAGCGGCACTTTCGGTTCATCAACATTGAAAACGGGAATAGCAACCCCTGCCTCTTTCAGCCAGACGAAATCATCCTCTGCACGATCAAACTTTCCACGTGCCGTCACGTTCTTGATATAGAAACGCTTGTTGTGCTTGTTGAGTTCGGATGGAATGAGAGAGTAGATGTGCCTCAGCCGCATCTTCAGGCGCTCGTCGTATTGCGCGATGTCACGTCGATACTCCCTGACGATGGCTGCCTGCTTTACATATACTTGCCGAAGGTCGTTGCTGTCAATATACTTCTGGACAACAGCAGGCATCCCGCCAGTTACAAGATACAGCGAATGGTAACGCATCATCCGCGAATGGACAAGGGGATCAGGGCTACGCCTATTTTCAAAGCATTCGCGAAGATGCCCTATCACATCATCCCCAATTCCGTTGGCTCGAACAAACTCCTCAAAGTCCAGCGGAAACATCTGCAATTCATCCATATAGCCAACTGGCACGGAACGGATATCCTTCATTTCAACGCCAAGCAGAGAGC